>JBDHHP010000018.1:0-41635 GCA_039589275.1 Gemmatimonadota bacterium
TCGTAAGGCGAGCGAAGCCTCGGGTGTGCCGTAGCGAGGCATGCCACTTTCATAGCGGTTTATCCGCGGGAAAGGAGGTGACGCGACAATGCTCGACTGGATCGCTGTGTTGTTGGCGGCCCTTGTGGGCCTGTTCTCGAGAACTGGGAACATTAGCTGGTGAGCTCGATTCTGGGATGTCCCCCCAACATTCTCAATGACCACATTGCGCCCGCGAGTCACGACCTACGTTTACGCGGTCCTCATCACGGCCGTCGTGATGCTCTCTGCTGCGAATTGGCAGGCACATCAGCAAGCAGCAGGTTTCTGGACGGCCTTTGCCTCACTCCTCGGCCTCGCACTGGTAGCGGAGCTGTTCTCGACGCGACTGACGGGCAACACCGCCACCACCACAGCGGTGTCCTTCGTCCCATACATAGCGTCGATCGTGTTGTTGGGCGGCCCATGGCCAATGGCAATTGCTGGGCTGACCGAGTTTGTTGCTGAGACCATAGTCCGGCGCAAGGAACCTATCCGGGTCGTACACAACACGGCAAAAGAAATAGTCGCCATCGGCTCGGCGAGCTACGTGTATGTTTGGCTTGGCGGTATTCCATCGGTCTCGGGATTCGGTTTCCACTTTATTCCCTTCCTCTCGGCCGCCGCACTGTACTTCGTAATCAGCAACGGATCGGTTGCGACCGCGATGGCATTAAGTGTGGGGCACTCGCTGCATGAGACGTGGGGTCGGGCCGTTGGCAAGACAATCCTGTTTGATCTGTTCGCGAGCTCACTCGCCTTACTGCTTGCCTATCTCTATTCGGAGCTTCAGGTCCTGGGCGTGGCGCTGGTCCTGATACCGCTCTTCTTTGTTCGTCACAGCAACCACATCAACCGGGAGCTTGAGCAGACCAATCGCGATCTACTGGAGTTGATGGTTAAAGCCATCGAGGCCCGAGATCCCTACACGAGCGGCCATTCACAGCGCGTGGCAGAGATAGCCGGGGCGCTGGCGCGAGAGATCGATCTTGGATTCCGAGAGGTAGAGACAATCAGCACTGCTGCGCTGTTGCACGATGTGGGGAAGATATACGAGGAGTTTGCACCTCTTCTCCGAAAGCAGGGGAGGTTGACCGACGGGGAGAGGAACGTTATGGAATCACACCCGGCTCGGAGCGCGGAGCTCGTGAGCACGATCTCCGGCCTGCGCGGCCATGTCGAGGAGTGTGTGCGTCATCACCACGAATGTTATGACGGCACGGGATACCCGCAGGGCCTAGCTGGTGGTGAAATCCCGTTAGGTGCTCGTATCGTCATGATTGCCGATACAACGGACGCTATGACCACCGACAGGCCCTACAGGCGGGCTTTGGTCTACGAGAGCGTGGTTGCCGAGCTCGAACGACATTCGGGAACACAATTCGATCCTGATCTAGTGGACGCATTCCGCCGGAGTGCAGCTATTCGAGCAATGGTCTCTACGCGCGGTCGAGCGGTCGCCCCAATAGCAAAGCCGAAGCCGCCTAAGCGTAAGCTGCGTATCGCTCGGTAGTCATGTAATGAGACCCCGGCAGCTGTGAGGGCCTTCTCGCGGTTTGGGATGCCGATCGGTCTTATACACCGACCGCCAAAGGAACCTCGGCAGCCATCTGAGATGGGAAGGCGCGAGTAATCAATGCAGCGGCCGACTCGTTGGCCAGCGGCGCAGGGAGTGATTCGAAGAGAATCCCGACTGACGCTAGCCTCGCGAGGATTCCGAAGAGACGGTGCTCCGCCAGTTGATCAGCGGCTGTCCGGGCGCTCCTGAGACCTCGCGCCTGGGCCCTAGTCATCCACTCCTCGAAAGCCCGCACTTCAAGCCGGTGGCTCAGCCGGGGTATCATAGGTGGTCTCCAGGAGACCGACTGTGCATCGGGCGTTGGCCCGCCTCGGGTTGCCCAATCGTAATGCAGGCTCAAACGCCAATACTGGCCCGCATCCGGCAGGGAGTGAAATCGGTCCCCCGTAAGGGAGACTGCTTCCTCCACTCGAGCCCATGCTAGCTCCGGCGTTCCGGATGCAAGGTCTAGGTCAGCACGGGTCAACAGGACGTTCACGCTGTACTGCCAAAGCTGCGATCGCTCCGCTTCAGCTCCAGCGGAGTCAAGGAGCTGCGTGGCCTCACGGAAATTACCCAGGGCAATAGAGAGGTTTGCCGCGTTGCACCGAATTGAAGCGGTAACCCGTGAGTTCGACCGCTCTTGGTCTAGCGCTGCCGCCCGTCTGAAGTGGTCTGCCGACTTAGAGAAGAGTCCGAGTTCGTAATAGAGTGAACCTAGATTGGCATGTGCTTTCGCCTGGGAGACAGTGTCGCCGCATTGCCCAGCCATGGAAACGGCTTGCAGCAATGTGTTGGTCGCTTTCTGGAAGTGGCCGAGGTTGGTGTGGCAGATTCCGAGACCATTGAGTGCCCAATGGAGCTTGGTGTGATACCTTGACGCCTCGAGGTTCCGGCAACTGTGCACGAGGTTCTCGCTCGCACCTTCGAAATCGCCAGAGACCAATCGGCAATAACCAAGTGTCAGACACGCCAGGGCTTGGATCTCCACATCAACAGCCTCTCTTCCGACTTGCGCACACGCATGCTCAACTTCGCTCAACTTGATCCAATCGCCGCATTCAAACGCCACTTCTGCAGTGACCTGTTGAGCCTCGATGATCAATCGTGGTTCTCCAACTGCAGAGGCGGCGTTGACGGCCTCATCGGTTGCACGTGCGATGGTGTCTGGGTCGGCAAGTCTTGACCTATGGAGCGCTTCGGCCCGAACGCTAGACGCCATTGCACCGTACCGTGCATCGCAATTGGCGATGTTTGCTGCGGCTAGCGTTGCAAGGCTTCTCTTGTGTTGCTGCAGCGCCGACAAAGCGGCAGCCAACAGGACAGTCGGACGGAGTGTAGAATCGCAGTCACCTGAGTTGATCACTGCCTTCAGTGCCTTCTCCGCCTCCTTCGGAGCACCTCTTGTTATGGCCAACTCGGCACCGACGCATACGGTGTCGATCGCCTCTTTGTCCATTCCCGCTTTCAAGTAGTGATGCGAGGCTTCCAGAGCCCGTTGGAAATCGTCGTCGTCTGGTGCAGTTGGAACGCACCGTGCGAGCCGAGCATGATAGTAACTGCGCGCCTCCTGGGACATTGCCCAATAGACGAATGCCCGATGTAGCTCGTTCTTGAAGCCGAGTGCGCCGCCAGCGGTCCGGATGATGGCACGATCGATAACCTCGAGCGCGGCCAAGTCGAGAGCGGGAGAAGAGACTCCGAGTATCGTCTCGAGTTCCGTTACCGGCACGTTGCGTCCGGCCACAGCCAACAGGTGAATCAGGCGCCGCGCAGCGGCTGTCAGTCCCTTGTACTGTCGGTCAAACGCGAGTCGCATGGTCTGCGGGGGGCGCCACGCGGTGGCGTCGGCCACGTCGCCCATCTCGCGCGAGACGAGGGAATCCGGTCCGTTGTTGCGCCAGTCGGAAACGAGCATCTCCACTAGATATGGGTTGCCCTGAGCAAGCTCGGCTACGCGTTGCACAACGTCGCCATCCATTCCGTCGCACTGCTTGAGCAGATCCGCAATGAGGTGTAGGGTCTGCGCTGTATCCAGAGCACATAACTCCACGCAGGTCATCCAATCCAGCCCACCCACGGTCTCAGGCCCTGTCAGTATGAACTCGGCCTCGTTGCTCCTCGTCGTTGCCAGCATCAGCGTCGGCGTATCTTCGAGTCGCAGCTTCAACACGTGAAGCACGTCTCGACTGGCCGGATCGATATTCTGAAACTGGTCGAGGACCAAGAGCAGCGGGCCGCCGTCGGTTACCGTATCGAGCATCCTGTAGAGGGCCTCGGCAACCCGGAGCCGAACGGCCTCCGGTGGCGTGGATGGCGACTCCGGGATCCCCGAGTATACGGCCCGCAACCCTGGCGTGACTCGACTCGCTTCGGCTAGCCAGATCGGATCGGTTCCACCCAGTGCCGGGTCCCGCATCAACTGGTACACGAGGTCCGACACTGCGGCGAAGGGGATGTTGGAGCCGATCTCCTGACAAACGACCACGTACGCAGGCCAGGCGCGAGCGGTGACAGAGGTCGCGAAACGCCTAACCAGAGCACTCTTGCCCACCCCTGCGCTTCCAGATATCAGACACGTAGTCAACGCACCGCGGCAGGCGGAAGTCCAGGTCGCCTCCAGGCGTGATAGCTCATTCTCCCTGCCGACAAACACCTCGGGTCGTATGAGACTCGGTCGATCTTCGATGTCCGGCATTCCCGACAGGGAGGGTCGTGACAATAAGCCGCGCTCGAGACGATTCAGCAGTAGAGTGAGGTCTCTGGGCGGATCGCGACCTAGCTCATCCTCCGACAGATCGATATGCGTGCGCAGCAGTCGAATCGCGCTGGCCGAATCTCCGTCGAGAAGGTGCTGTTCAGCCAGCGCCAGCACGGCGGTGTCGCTGAGGGGGTCCAGCGCGTGTAATAACGATGCCGCTTGGTGTACGTCACAGAGACTTCCCATGGTCCGAGCAGCGGCGAGATCAGCCAATAGACGCGTCCGCATCTGACGCGTGCAGCCTTGGCGACTGCGATCCACCCAGTGGGCAAACGTGGTGCCCCCACAGGACTCCAAGCCGTGCAGCGGCCTGGATAGGTCGTCCCGGTCCAGATTGGACCCGCCGCCGGTTTCGAGGTCCGTCGTCAGTCCCCGAACTAGGCTGACACCAGCCGTCGAAGTCGCAAATGCATCCCGACCAAGGTGGAACCGGATAGTAGTCAGAGCTTGTGACAAGGAATGCCTAGACCGAGACTCGGGCGAGTCTGACCAGAAGAGCTCAATGAGCACGTCCCGAGACACAGGACGGTCTCTGCCCTCGAGCGCCAGATAGACAAGTAGACCGAGGTGCTTGCGAGTTCTTAGTCCAACCGGGCGCCGCGTTCGATCAAGCAGCCGTGGCACACCGAACAGCTTCAGATGGTGGAGTTCAGCCATGATTCACCCAGCTTCCGGAGTCCGGCTCTCCAAGATAGCTGCGACCGTCAACAAAACTTCAACACATTGTATTGCAATAAGTTACAGTGGTATTTGTCATGAGGTAATGTGAGGTCTCAACGGTCTCGCTGACACAACTGGAGGCTGATCTGTCGGGAGGTCTCGGGGTTCAGTCCACCCACTCGCTTTCGTCGATGAGCTGAACGCATATGTCCTGGGCTGTCTTTCCGGCCGCTTCGGCCGCGAAGTTCACCACCACGCGGTGTCGCAGGACCGATAGGGCCACATCGCGCACATCGTCTAGATCAGCCATCGGTCGACCATCCAGGGCGGCCCTCGCCTTGGCACCCAGGACCATGAATTGGGAGGCGCGCGGTCCCGCTCCCCAATCAACGTACTCGCGCACGTAGTCGGGGGCGCCATCGTCCACTGGGCGAGTCATCCGTGCCAGCGCGACGGCCGCGCGCACCACCGGCTTGGGGGCGGGGATTCTGCGGACGAGACGCTGTATCTGTAGCAGATCCTGACCACTGAGAACGGCTTGCACCGGCCGGTGCTGATCTCCCGTGGTCGTCTCCACTATTCTCTCCTCGTCCTCGCGATCGGGATACTGCACTCGCAGCTCCAACATGAACCGATCAAGCTGCGCCTCGGGCAGTGGATAGGTGCCCTCTTGCTCGATCGGGTTTTGCGTTGCCAGCACAAAGAACGGTTCGGGGAGGTGGTATGTTTCGCCGGCCGCCGTGATCTCGTGTTCCTGCATCGCCTGAAGCAATGCGGCCTGAGTCTTGGGTGGTGTTCTGTTGATCTCATCGGCCAAGACTACGTTGGCGAACACCGGTCCGCGCACGAATCGGAACTCCCGTTTACCGCTCGACGGGTCTTCCTCGATCATCTCAGTCCCAGTGATGTCGCTAGGCATCAGGTCGGGCGTGAATTGAATGCGGGCGAACTTCAGGTGCAGGGCGTCGGCGATGGTGGACACCATGAGGGTCTTCGCCAAACCTGGCACTCCCACCAGCAGCCCATGGCCACCGGTTACTATCGCCGTGAGGATTCCCTCGAGTACCTCCTGTTGACCGACAATGCGGTGTCGCACTTGCTCCATGAGTTCAGCACGAGCGCTGGCCAAGCGCTCGAGCAGTAGCACGTCGTTCTCGCCTGCTCGTTCGAGATCTGCTTTCACCTTCTGTCCCTCGTCCGAAGTGTTGATCCACACTGGGAGGTCGTTCCTTCAATGCTACACCGCATTACCCTTCATTAGCTACCTTACGAGACCGCGCGTATGCAGCAAAGGGGGTACACTGGTTGGGTCTGAGAGAGACCCGGGTCCGGGACGCGGCCTGGGTGAGGGATACAAGCTGCTCGGCCTGGGCATGCAATTCGCCGCTGGCATCATCTTCTTCGTCCTTTGCGGCTTCGCGCTCGATCGGTGGCTTGGGACCATGCCAGCCTTCACCATAACGGGCACGTTGTTTGGCGCGACCCTGAGCTTCGTGAACGTATATATCAAGCTCAAAGCGATATCCGATGCAGAGCGCAAACGCCGGCAAAGGGGGAAACGCCGGTGAGGGTACTCTGGCTCGGCGTGCCGCTCACAATAGCCGTCACCGCGATCTTGGTGCTTGCATACGGAAATGCCGCGATTATCCCGGGTCTAGCTTTTGGCGGCTTGGCGACTGCTATCCAGGTCGCGGCTGTCATGGCAGTTCAGCCCGTCATGAAGGCGCCACTTCGCGAGATGATGGTCCGGTGGGGGTGGGGAATGGGGTTGAGGTTGCTGGGAGTGGTGTTGTTCGCGGTTGCTGTTCTCATCCGCCCTGATATCTTTCCTCCGCTACCTACTGCATTTGGCTATGTCGGGGTCCTGATACCCCTATTGTTTTTGGAAACGCGTCTGTTACGATGACAGTCCAAGAAGCGCCCAACATAGGCGAAGTAGTACTGCACCACACTGCTGACGCCTACTCGATAGGCATAGAGCCCTTTCTCGTACTCTCTTGGCACCGCTGGCCCGACCTGCATTTGGGTCCCCTTACGGTGAACCTCACGCCGACGAAGCACGTCGTATTCCTGTTCATCGCAGCAGCGTTGGTGTTCTGGACCATGTGGTATACGGGGCGGCGGCTGGAGCAACAGCGGGCCGGCGAGAAAGCACCCAGTGGCTTTGCCAACGCCATGGAGGCAGTGGTTCTGTTCGTTCGGAACGAGATCGCGATTGCCAATATCGGACACGATGGAGCCCGATTCGCACCTTACATCATGGCGCTGTTCTTCTTCATTCTGTACGCCAACCTGCTCGGTCTGTTTCCTCACGGTGCGACCGCCACTGGGAATGTGGCCGTCACAGGAGCCCTGGCCATCACCGCCTTGTTGACCATCGAGATCAGCGGATTTCTCAAGCTGGGCCCTAAGGGTTATATGCGTACGATCTTTCCTAAGGTCCCGGGGCTGGAAGGGCCAGGAGCAGTCGCGATGTCGCTGTTCATGGGGCCAATCGAGATCCTCGGCAAGTTGGTGAAGCCGTTTGCCTTGACCGTCCGTCTGTTCGGTAACATGACGGCGGGCCACTTCGTCATTCTATCGCTCATGGGACTGATATTCCTATTCGGGAATCTGGGCGTTTGGAGTTGGGGAATTGGCTTGATGGCAACTCTGCTGGTGGTCGCGATCATGTTGCTTGAGCTGTTCGTGGCGCTGCTGCAGGCTTATGTCTTCGCGCTGCTGACGAGCGTGTTCATCGGCATGATGCAGCACGAGCATTAGTAACTAGGGAGGGGTGGAAAGGGCTGGAAGTCGATTGTGCAGGGATGGCTGTTGCGCTTCTCGCCATCCTGGTGAGTACCCGGCCGGTTGGCCGGGGAAGCCCGCTGGCTGATAGGCCATTGGCGGGTCGCTGCGAAGGCGGCCGTAATGGAGGAGACGACGCCGACTCGGGAAGCGCCAACGAAGAGCAATCCTCCTGAATCAAGGGGAACGAACACATGTGGTTGACCATTTCAGCTGCGCTGCAGGGGACGGCTGAAGCAGCGGCTACGACTGCGAGGGATGCATACTCGCTGTTTGGTGCGGCGCTCGGTATTGGCATGGCCATCATCGGGGCGGGCATTGGTCTGGGACGGATTGGCGGACAGGCCGCAGAGGCCATCGCGCGTCAGCCTGAGGCCAGTGGCGATATCCGCGGCATCGCAGTTCTGATCGCTGTGCTGCTCGAGGGTGTCACCATCATTGCTTTGGTGTTCTCACTGCTGTTCAAGCTAATCGTGTAGCGGTTACCGATGCTCTTTGCATTGCTAGCCGTGCTCCAGGAAAGTCACGGTTCTGAGGGGTTTGCCTCGCCGTTCGAGGTCAACTTCGGGCTGTTCTTCTGGACCTGGGTCGTATTCATCATTCTCTTCTTCGTGCTGAAGAAGTTCGCTTGGCCTCCCATAGTCAGGTTGACCGAAGAGCGGGAGCAAACGATCAAACGGCACTTGGATGAGGCGGAGGAGATGAACACCGAGTCCAAGGCCACGTTGGAGGAGAACAAGAGGTTACTAGCCTCGGCCAAAGACGAGGCGCAGAAACTAATTGCCGAGGCAAAGGGCCTCGCGGAGAAGGAACGGGAGCATTTGCTGGCCAAGACCCGCGAGGAGCAGGAGCGTCAACTGGAGCGTACTAAGGCGGAGATCGAAGCCGAGCGCGAGAAAGCCATAACCGAGTTGCGCCGAGAGGCGGTTGACTTGTCTTTGGCGGCGGCCGCCAAGCTGATACAGCAGCGGCTCGAGAGTCACGGTGACCGCAAGATCGTGGAGGAGTACCTCGGCACACTCGAGGAGCGAGATTGAGGGAGCCGACAATTGCCCGGAACTACGCGGAAGCCCTCTTTCAAGTAGGTGAACGGAGCGGCAATACCGAGCTGTTCGCGGACCTGATGGAGGGGCTCGCCGCAGCGGTGGAGTCTCAAGATCGAGTACGGCAGGTTTTGGAATCCCCGCGGGTTCCGAAGAAGGCCAAACAAGATATCCTCGCCCGTGCGTTTTCCGATTATGCCCCGGACGCGTTCGTGCGGTTCCTGGTGGCTATCGTGAAACGGGGGCGGCAAGGGATCCTCGACTCGATCTGCCGCGAGTACCTGGGACTGGTAGACGACAAGTTCAACCGGGTGCATGCTGGCATCACAATGGCGCGAGAGCCCGATAGGGAGTTGCAGGAATTGGTGAAGGACCGTCTGAGTGTGATTCTGGAAAAAGAGGTCATTCCCCACTACCGGACCGATCCCGGCATCCTAGGCGGATTGGTCATACGGGTAGGAGACCGGATCATGGACGGGTCGGTACGCAGACGGATGACTGCCCTACGGCGAAAGCTGCTTGGGGCCTGACTCGAGCGCACCGTCTCTGAGTCTTGAGATCGACCCCGGGCTCTGTCCGGGGTCGATCGTGCATCGTGAGGTCTCTCGTGTGGCGTCGGCCACAAGGAGTGCATGGTATGTCAGAAAAGGTAGGCTTCATCGGTTTGGGCGCTATCGGGCGCCCCATGGCGGTACATGTGGCCAAGGCCTTCGATACAATGGTGTGGAATCGAACCTTGGAACGCGCGAAATCGTTTGCCGACGAGAACGGATGTACTGCCGCGGATAGCCCGGAGCAGGTAGTAGCTTGGGCTGATGTGGTCATCACCTGCCTGCCGACCTCGGTGGAGGTGAATGAAGTCGTAGACAAGACGAAGGGTGCCTGGCGCGAAGGGCAGCTACTCGTGGACGCTACCTCCGGTGACCCGGCGGAAGCCCGTGCCGTCGCGGAGGTGCTTGCCAGGAAGGGCGTGGCATTTGTTGACGCCCCGGTGAGTGGCGGAACTGGCGGCGCGGCAGCCGGGGAGCTGACGGTGATGTTCGGCGGTGAGGCGCAGCACGTGGAACGGGCCAAGAAGTTCGCAGCGCCTTTCGCCGCCAAGATCGTCCACGTGGGTCCAGTAGGCGCTGGTCACGCAGTCAAGGCCATCAACAACGCGCTGCTGGCGGTGAACATTCAGGCTGCGGGCGAGGGACTGGCTGCGTTGGTGAAGCTAGGCGTGAAAGCCCAAGCTGCGTTGGACGTCATCAATGCCTCCAGCGGCCGCTCCAACGTGAGTGAGAACCTGATACCCGAGCGCGTAGTCACACGCGCTTGGCCGCGCACATTCCGCTTGGCGCTGTTGGACAAGGACCTCGGGATCGCGCTGAAGGTGTTAGAGGACACTGGCGTGCCGCACGACGCGATCGGGACTACGCAGAAGGCGTTCGCTGCGGCACGCAGCGCGTTGGGTGAAGAGGCGGATCACGTGGAGCTGATCAAGGAGATCGAGAAGGACGCCGGGGTCGAGATCACCTAGAACTCCACTGCTGGCACGTCCCGCGCGGCCTCCTCGGTGACTTCGAAATACTCCCGCGCACTGGCGCCGATCATCTTTGCCGTCATCACTTGTGGGAATCTGCGGATGTAGGCGTTGTAGGCCTGGACCGCAGCGTTGTAGTCCTGCCGCGATGTGGAGATCCGGTTCTCAGTTCCCTCGAGCTGGACTTGAAGATCGCGGAAGTTCTGGTTCGACTGGATCTCGGGATTGTCTTCCGCGATAGCAATCAGCCTGCCCAGCGCGGACGTGAGGGACTGATTGGCAACTGCCATCTGAGCCAGACTACCGCCCTGGACCGCGCCTCCCAACTGAGCGCGCGCCGACGTGACCGCATCAAAGATCTCTCGCTCCTGCTCCGCGAAACCTTGCACGGTGGCAACTAGGTTCGGGACCAGGTCCGCCCTTCTTTGTAGCTGTACCTCGATCTGGCTCCGGAAGCTGTTGACCTGCTCGTCGAGAGTCTGAATCCGGTTGTACCCGCAGCTCGACAGCAATACTGGAGCGACGGTCATCAGCAATACACGTCTCATCGATTACTCTCCTACCCCGGCGTTTCCGCCGAGTCCGTGGCGTCAAATGAATCTATAAAACTGGCGATCTTCTCAATCTGTTCCAGATATCGCTCTCCGACAGGATCGTGCGCATTCAGGTTGGGGACCTTCCTACCGTCGAGCTTGTCCAGCACCCATTCGAAGGCATCCGGTTCGGTCTGGGTGACTTGGCTCGTCTCGCGCACGAGCGAACGGGCGTCCTGAGGTGGCACATTCCCTGTCAGTCGGATCACCGCGCGGAACAATATGAAGAAGGTTGGGGCCGAGTCGACCAACAAGCCACTCAAGGCCCTACCGTCTGACGCGGCAGCCGCAAACTCCGTCCGCAGCTGTAGCAACTTGCCCCGGATCTCCCGCTCCAGCTCCCGGCGTAGATCCTGAGCGGTGGTCTGAACCTTCTCAAGAGGGTCTGTCCCCCGCAACAGAAGGTGTGCCTCTCTCATGTCCTCTATCTCGATCGGGAACACGTCGGACGAGTCCAGCCATTCGCTCTCAGAGAAGATGAGCGGAGGAGGATGGTGCTTCTTCACCCATTCCTTCACGTGCTCCTCGATGGGTCTCAGCGCTTTCGGCTTAGCGTCGTGCAACAACAACAACAAGGTCGCTGGACCGGTGTCCCTCTGGCGTACGGCAGGTCCGTATAGCAACAGGGAGACCAGGTTGTCACCGAGTGCCTCCTCGAGTTGTCGCGCGAAACGCTCCACCTTTTCCTTCAGGTCCCTAGCCATTTAGAAACTCCCGGATGCACCGCCGCCTCCGAATCCACCACCACCGCCGAATCCGCCGAAGCCGCCGCCGCCGAACCCTCCGCCTCCCCAGCCACCGCCACGGCCCGAGCCACTCCCCAGTAGCATGCTCAGCAACAACCACTCGGCACCACCACCACCCCGAATTCGCCCGCCTGGGCCCCGGCCTCCTCGCCCTCCAAACAACATCGGCAGAATGATGAACAGGAGCACCAGAATCGGGATGATACTGACGCCCCGTCGGCCTGACCGTGGCGCTTGGCGCGGAAGCTGGACCGCCGGAGGCGTTCCGGTCAACTCGAACTCGAACTCCGCGGCATATGCCTGAGCAACGAGCCACACTCCAGCTGTGAGACCAGCGCCATAGCTGCCGGACTCCACTGCTGCACGCCCGATGGCGTCGCGAATCCTACCCGCCAGAGCGTCTGGAATGAACCCCTCGGCTCCGGTGCCGGTGGCGATCGCGAGCTGGGACCGGCCATCGCCCAGCCGTTCGCCCGGTGCCAGCAGCAGCACTACTCCTGTGTTTCGAGCAGCGTCCCCAGCTTCGCCTACTGCGCCAACGCTCCACTGCCGTCCGATATCTCGCGCAACCTCGATAGAGGGTCGGCCCGCAAGGTCTGCGAGCGTCACCACTACGATCTCGCCTCGCGCCTTGAGCCTGACCTCGTCGATCAGCGACACCATTGCCTGTTCCGAAGCGGGGTCGATGACACCGGCGAAGTCATTGACGTAGCCGACTGGCTGCGGAATCTGTAACTGGAGTACCAGCGCGAGTGTGAGGCTGAACATCGGCTTGTAAAGATACTCAAGGGCCGCCAGCACCACGACTGGAGCGCACTGTTGGTGCCTCGTTAGGGTGTCGCTACCTTACGCGGACGGTGAGTTGTCACTGCTCGGCTGCCTGCCGAGGTGACGCTAGCCGCACCTCCTAGCTACCACCGTATGAGAGGTCTGAAAGTCGATGGCGCGTGGTCCTGACGGCAGATTCCTGATGGGTGACGAAGGCGACCGGCGGAAGTTCATCCGGTCGACCCTCGGTCGCGTCGTTGAGGAGGTGGCGCGGCGGACCGAAAGACGCGTAGTCCCGCAGCGCTACTTCCGTCCACCGGGCGCACTCGAGGAAGTAGCCTTCATTGCAGCGTGCACTCGGTGCAACGACTGCATCGAAGTGTGCCCACCCAAAGCCATCTTCAATGCGCCGACTGGCGCGGGACTGGCCGCAGGTACTCCAGTAATCGATCCCGCCATCCAGCCATGCACCGTGTGCCCGGACATGCCCTGCGCCAAGGCGTGTCCGACTGAGGCGTTGACGGTGCCGGATCAGCTCTGGGATGGGTATCGCATGGCAGAGCTGGAGCTGGTGCCCGAACGATGCATCGCGTTCAATGATGTCGAATGTGGAATCTGCGCCCGCGTATGTCCTGTTGGTGAAGATGCTATTGGGCTGGACAGCCAGGGCCGCCCCATAATTCGTGCGGAGGGTTGTGTTGGTTGTGGTGTGTGCGTCAGGGCCTGCGTCACTACGCCCGCTTCTTTGACCCTACACTTGATCTGAGCCACAGGAGAACCAGTGGAAATCCCGCATCGCGTAGACAAACCATGGGGTTACGAGTTGATCTGGGCTGCTACGGACAGGTACGTCGGAAAGATCCTGCATATCGACCCCGGCCATGTACTGAGTCTGCAGTACCACGAAAAGAAAGACGAGACGATCTTCGTGCTCAAAGGCGATATCATCTTCCGGGTCCAGGAACCCGGTCAGGAGCTAGAAGAGCGCCGCATGAAGGAAGGAGAGAGCTACCGCGTCAATCCCGGGACAATTCATCAGATGGAAGCAATCGAGGACACTGACCTGTTAGAGGCATCCACCCCCGAACTGGATGACGTGGTCCGGTTGAAGGATCGGTACGGGAGAGTTGGATGAAAGTGATCTTGCCCGTCGCTGGTAAGGGGACTCGGCTCCTTCCTGTGACCAAGTTGGTTCCGAAGCCGCTGGTGAAGGTTGCCGGCAGACCTGTGCTCGACTACGTGGTCGACAAGCTCCAGGGACTTGACGTCGAGGAGCTCATTTTCATTACGGGGCACCTGCGGGAATCCATCGAGCAGTATGTGCGCAGCCGGTATGACCTACCCGCCCGGTTCGTGGAGCAGAAGGTACAGGACGGCACCGCGGGTGCTGTCGATCTCGCGCGGCCGTATGTGGATGGCCCAGTGCTCATCATCTTCGTTGACACGGTGTTCGATGCCGACTTGTCACTCGTGAATACGTTGGATGCCGACGGCATCCTCTGGGCCAAGGAGGTTGAGGACTATCAGCGATTCGGGGTGATCGTGACGGATGAGGATGGGTACATGCAACGAATCGTCGAGAAGCCCTCCAAGCCCATATCGAAGCTGGCCAACATCGGTCTGTACTATCTGAGGGATTGGCAGACTCTGTTTCAAGGCATCGAGGAGACACTGGCAGGTCCGCAAAACAAGGGCGAATGGTTCCTCACCGACGCATTCCAGTACATGATAAACCAGGGGTGTAGACTCTACACTGCTGAAGTCGAGGGCTGGTTTGACTGTGGCAAGGTCGAGACGCTGATCGATACTAATCACCACATACTCACGACCGGAGCGAGTCGCACCCCGCCCCCGATGGAAGGCGTACAGATCGTGGATCCGGTGTTCGTGGCCGATGGCGTGTCACTATCCGCCTGCACCGTCGGCCCCAACGTGTCTATCGACGCGGGGTGTACGATCAAGGATAGCCGAGTGAGCAACGCCATCATCGGCAGTGACTGCAGCATCGAGAGTTCACGGATCGAGAACAGCCTGGTTGGGAATAATGTGGTGATCAAGGCCGCTGAGCTGGATTGGATGGTGGCAGCCAAGGACGAGCTTGTCAGGGCACCATAGATTCTCTGATGTACCCAACACGAGCCTGAACGCATGAATGGCGAGACATTGGACGCCAAGCCCGATGCACGTCGGTGGTTTCGCCGTGCACTCTGGTTGGTGGCGGCGACTATGGCCTACAATGCCGTGGAAGCTCTGGTTGCATTGTGGGCCGGCGTTGCGGCGGGTAGCGTCGCGCTCGTGGGGTTCGGTCTCGACAGTGTGATAGAGTTGGTCGCAGCTACGGTGGTGCTGTGGCGAATGGCCCTCGAGTCTGGTGGTGCCACGAGGACACGAGTCGACGTTGCGGAGCGCCGTGTGCGGCGGTTAGTTGGGGTGACGTTCTTCGCGCTGGCTGCGTACGTAGTTGTCCAATCGACAGTGGCTCTGTGGTTGGCCGACGCCCCTGCCGAGAGCCTGGTCGGGATCGTGCTGGCTCTGGTGTCCCTCACAATCATGCCTATCATTGCCGTCGGCAAGCTACGCGTAGCCAAAGCAATCGGCAGCGGCGCCTTGAGGGCAGAGGCGAAAGAGACCTTGGCATGCTCATACTTGTCATTCTGTCTCCTCTTGGGCCTCGCTGCTAACATGGCTGTGGGATGGTGGTGGGCCGACCCGGTTGCGGCCATCTTGATGGTACCGTGGCTGGTCCGTGAGGGCAGGGAAAGCTTCGAGGCAACTGAGGATTGACCGAGACTTCGGAAGGTCGAGGCGAAACCACAATAGATAGAAGGGATTCGGGCTATGTCCAGGAAGATCGATCGTAGAGACTTCGTGCGGACGGCTGCCACCGCAGTGGGAACGGTGGGAGCAGCTTCCGCGATGCCTGAGCGGCTCTTCGCGACTGCTCCTACGGTGATCACACAACGAACCCTACGGCCTGTGGTCATAGCTGACGTGAGCGGCATCAGATACAAGAACGGCGGGCCTGTGAGTTCCGTCGAGAAGGCGTTCGAGTTGATCACGCAGGGTGCCGATGTGCTCGACGCACTGATAGCGGGCGTGAACATCCCAGAAAACGATCCGGAGGAGATGGGAATTGGGTATGGAGGCCTACCGAACGCCGATGGCGTGGTTCAGCTTGACTCGTGCTGCATGCACGGGCCAAAGAAATGGGCTGGGGGCGTAGCGGCCCTCGAGGGAGTTCGGACTCCTTCGTTGGTCGCCAAGGCCGTGATGGAGTATACCGATCATCATCTGTTGGTCGGAAAAGGGGCGCAGCACTTCGCCCGCAGCGTGGGATTTGAGATCGAGGACGACCTGAACACCGATAAGTCCCGGGAGCTGTGGCTGGAATGGAAGAGACGCGTTGACCCGCGACATTATCTAGATCCGAGGAAACGGTCGCAGGCCGGTTACGAGGCAGGCCTGTCGATGTTGCGGGATGGACTCATCGGCGAGGATCACTTTTGGGGCACCACCAACTCCAACGGGATCAGCCCCGCCGGCGAGATCTGTGGCGTAACGACGACAAGTGGACTGTCTTGGAAGATACCGGGTCGCACCGGTGACTCTCCGATCCTCGGAGCCGGCCTATATGTGGACGGGGATGTCGGGGCAGCGGGGTCTACCGGTCGGGGTGAGGCGAATCTCTACAATCTCAGCTCCTACCTGATCGTGGAGAACCTACGGCAAGGCATGACTCCTGAAGACGCTGGGCTCGAGGCGCTGCGACGGATCCAAGCCAACACAGTGGAAGAACGACTGCTCAACAGCCGCGGCCTGCCAAACTTCAACGTCCGCTTCTTTGTGCTCAATGCGAAGGGGGAATACGCAGGCGTTTCGATGTACGCTGCCGGCGAGACAATGTATGCGGTCTGCACTGAGAACGGTGCAGAGGAACGGCCATTGGAGTCCCTACTGGCCGGAGCACCGACGGACTGACCGGTCGTCTGAATGACAGTACTGGAAGAGGAGACTGGTTTCGGCCAACTAGTGGCCTCTTGTCTGGATCTCAAGTGGCATACTGATCCGGTCGAGGCGACCGGGGCCGGTCTCTCGCAATACGATCATCTACTTGGATCGTACAGTGTTGATTCAATAGAGCGGAATCTCGCGGCGTTTCAGTCGCTCGCAGCGGCCCTGGAGGAACTGTCGGCTGAGTCGTTGGATGACGAAGTCGACCGCACGGCCCTGCTCAACGACGTACGGGTCACGATCCATCGCTTCGAGCGCGAACGTCCTCACGTGCACAATCCAGGATTCTGGCTGAACCACGCACTCGATGGCTTATACCTGTTGAGTGTTGCGCGCGACCGTTCGGAGGAACACCGCACATGGGCGGCTGAGAGCAGGCTGAAAGCGCTGCCTGGCTTGCTTGAGTCAGCGAAGGGAACGTTGGGGGAGTGTCCAGCCGTCTTCGTCGAGACGGGCATTCAGTTGGCTGCCGCGGGTTTGAGCCTGATTGACGACGTCGCGCAGGAGTTGGGTGATGCGTCTGTGGATCTCATTACAGCCCGGCATGATGCCCGCACTGCTCTGCAGGACTTCAGAGATCATCTCGAGTCTCTGATGGCCGATGCTCCCGAAGAGGGATTCGCGATCGGTGAGGACGCCTTCAACTTCAGGCTGCACTTCGAGCACGCGCTGCCCATGACGGCATCCGAGCTGTGGCGTCGGGGGAACTCGATGGTGGACGAAGCGGAATACGCTCTGCAGACTGCGGCCAGCGACATCAGCCCCGGCGAGCCGTGGCAAGATGTCGTCGATCAACTGCGCAAAGACCATCCTGAGAGAGAGAGGCTGGTTGAGACGTACGGCGTAGAAACCGAGCGGGCCTTGCGGTTTGTCGAGGACAATGACCTCGTGCCCGTCCCTGAAGGCCTGTTAGACGTGGTGGAGACCCCGGGGTTTCTCCGGCCGCTCATTCCGTTTGCAGCATACTTGCCGCCCGGGGCATTCTCGCAGGATCGAACCGGTCTGTTCTACGTAACGCCACCAGATGCCAAGGCAGACCCGGACGCGGTCGAGAGAATGCTACGCGAACACTGCAAACACGAGATCCCCTGCACGGTGGTCCATGAGGGGTATCCGGGTCACCACGTACAGTTCTTGAGTGCTCAGGCGGGATCACGCGTTGTGAGAAAGATCATTGGCACACCTGTGACGATAGAAGGCTGGGCACTCTACTGTGAAGAAATGATGGATGAGGCGGGCTTCTACAGAACGCCAGACGAGCGGCTGTTCCGGCGTTTGGCGATGCTGTGGCGGGCGGTCAGAGTCGTGCTCGATGTGGGATTGCATACGCGGGGCATGTCCGTCGGCGAGGCCGTGGACACGCTCGTTGACAGGGTGCACTTCGAACCGGCGCAGGCCCTAGCAGAGGTGCGGCGATACTGCGCGCATCCTGCCTACCAGCTCTGTTACGCTATAGGTCTGCAAGAGATCATGGCCCTGCGTGAGTCCTATCGTGCTGCGATGGGCGCCAAATTCACTCTGAGGCGATTCCATGAGGCGGTCCTGGGCTATGGTGGACTGCCTGTGAGCGTGATCCGATGGGGACTAGGTATCGGTGATTGAACCGGGCCAGCACAATCATGACGGTGGGCCTTGGGAAAAGCTGCGGAGTAGACTTCGTGCTGCCCGAGAGATATACGAAGGCATCTATGTAGCGCCCTACCGTTCAGCCATCCACCGTGAGTATCTGGAGCAACGCGATGTCTTCTTTCTGCTTGCCTTTGGAGACATGATCGGCGTACCGAATCCGGTTGCTTTCTACACCCTCGAACTCTATCCGCAGTTGATTGCTCAGTTTCACGAATGGCACATAAGGTTAGGCATGCCGAGTTCACCCGAGGGCGGTTTCAGGTGCTGCTGAGACAGTGAAACGGCTACCGGACAAGCAGTTGCTCTTCTTCGGAGGAAAGGGGGGAGTCGGTAAGACCACCTTGGCGGCCGCATTTGCAGTGCGTTCTGCGGATCTTGATCGCCGAACTCTCCTCGTGTCCACGGATGCGGCGCATTCAACGAGTGACGTACTGGAGCTGGAATTGGGTCCTGAGCCACGAATGGTCGTCGATGGCTTTTGGGCAATGGAGATCGATCCAACGCACGAAGCCGACAGCTACATAGATGATGTCAAGCGGAGTATCGGCGACTCTGCACCACCGAGATTGATTGATGAGGTCAACAAGCAGATAGACGCTGCCCGCGTTTCTCCGGGTGCGGAGGAGGCCGCGCTGTTCGATCGGTTCTCGCGAATCATCGAATCGGCCACTAGCCAGTACGACCGAATCGTGTTCGATACTGCCCCCACCGGTCAGACGCTGAGACTGCTCTCGTTGCCGGAGCTGATGACGGCATGGATCACGGGCCTGGTCAGCAACCGTAAGAAGGTGAATGCGCTGGGCAGGATGTGGCGCAATGTGGCTGGCGCTGCCGCGGGCGATGTCTCCGCTGAAGAAGATCCCGTGCTGGCGGCTCTAGAGGATCGCCGTAGTCGATTCCAGCGGGCTCGTCGCATCCTGACCGACGCTAGACGTGCCGCATTCGTCTTTGTGGTGGTCCCTGAGCGGCTTCCGATACTCGAAACCCAACGTGCGGTAGCGGTGCTGAGCAAGTATGGGATCCCGATAGAGGGAGTGTTCGTGAACCGAGTGCTCCCTCCGGACGCAGCTGGCAGGTTCTTGGAGCGCCGACGGATACGCGAAAGCCAATATCTGCGAATGGCGGAGGATGCACTCTCCGAGTACTCGTTGCACAGGATTCCTCTGCTTGAAGAAGATGTCGTGGGTGTTGCTGCGCTCCGTCGACTGCTGAGCATCTCAGAGGGCTAGCGCTATCATCTAGGCACCAACCCCTTCCGATACCCCCAGGCGCAGTTCAATGTATGTGTCTGAATCTCAGCTAGGAGCCTAGCGGTGAGCTCGATTGCCTTGCTGGTCGTTGGCCTATCAGCCTTCCTGACCGGGTATCTGGTCTACTCGCGCTACTTAGCACGGTACATCTACCGACTGGACCCCGATTTCAAAACGCCGGCGCACGAATTCGAGGACGGTGTAGACTACGTACCGACCAACAGGCACGTACTGTTCGGCCACCACTTCACCTCGGTTGCAGGCGCAGCTCCCATAGTAGGACCCGCCATAGCCGTGATTTGGGGATGGCTGCCTGCGTTTCTTTGGGTGGTATTGGGAACCGTGTTTGCGGGAGCGGTGCATGACTTCGGCACACTTTGGATATCGACGCGTCACAAAGCGAATTCTATCGGTACCCTGGCACAATCGATAGCCGGTGCGCGAGCAAGGGTCTTGTTTCTTCTAATAATATTCTTCTTGTTGCTCTTGGTTAATGCTGTCTTCGCCGTCGTAATTGCCAACCTGTTCATAGCGAATCCGGGCACTGTCCTTCCAGTCTGGGGCACGCTGGTCGTGGCACTGGTGGTTGGGTTCTTGATTTACAGAACCAAGACTGGAATTCTGTGGCCCTCGCTAGGCGCGCTCTTGGTGATCTACTGCCTGATCTGGTTGGGTCAGTACGCTCCATTTGAGCTGCCTGACGTGTTCGGCTTTGCTCCAAGCCAGGCACAACTGACTGCTGCAGGTGGTGACGGTTCCGCAGCCGCTGCGGCCGCTCGAGTGGACGGACTTAGGGCCGGCTGGGTGATAATCCTGTTTGTCTACGCGTTCTTCGCCAGCGTGCTTCCAGTATGGCTCTTGCTGCAACCACGTGACTACATCAATAGCCATCAGTTGTTCGTTGCCCTGGGTATCATCGCCGCTGGCGTCATTGTAGCCAATCCGGAGGTCGTGGCGCCGGCAATCAACCGTGACCTTCCAGCCGATGCCCCAAACTGGTTCCCCCTGCTGTTCATAACCATTGCATGTGGAGCCATAAGTGGGTTCCATGGCTTGGTCGCCTCCGGGACGTCATCCAAGCAGCTCAACAAGGAGACGGATGCGCGGTATGTTGGCTACGGAGGCATGCTGGGCGAGGGCACGCTTGCAGTCACCTCAATCCTCGCCGCCACCGCGGGCTTCGCGTTGATCGTTGGCGTTGACGGCTGGCATGAGCACTACGGCTCTTGGGCTCGCGCGTCTACAGGTGCGACCACGGCTTTCGTGAATGGAGTGGGGGCTATCGCCGAGGGGATCGGAATACCTCACCAGGTTGCGGTCATCTTTGCGGCTGTAGTGGTCATCAGCTTTGCGGCCACCACGATGGACACAGGGATGAGACTACAGCGGTACATCATCTCCGAGCTGGGTGCGGAGTATAAGGTGAAGGTTGCACAGAATCGTTGGGTCGCTACGGGAGTAGCCGTGGTGTGCTGCGCGCTGCTCGCGCTAGGGTTGGATCGCGGCGCAGGCGGTATGAGATTGTGGCCGCTGTTTGGGACGACCAACCAACTCACGGCCGGCCTCAGCCTGCTGGTAGTCACGCTGTTCCTGATTCGCCTGCGGCGCCCAATCTGGGCGACCGTAATACCCATGGCGTTTCTGCTGTTCATGACCACTTGGGCTATGGTGTTGAACCTGGTTCGCTACTACAGCGAGAGCCAGGGGCTGTTACTCGCCGTGGGCGGAGTGATCTTCGTGTTGGAGCTGTGGCTGATGTTTGAGGCCGTGGCTGCGCTGCGCCAAGTACTGGCCCGCGGCACAAGCAAGGAGACCAGCTAGTGAGGCAGCCGGTGGGCTAGGTCGTGCACGCCACTATTGCTCTCGAGGCGTCCCGATCGTACGTTCGATGCCAAGCTGCTCGAGGAAGTGCCTATCCCTGACTTCACCCCTGATCCAGTCGAGTTCAACCCCAGGCCCGAGCGCTCGTCCGGGTCCATGCTCGCCGAGCGCCCTGAGCCACAGGAGCTCGAACGGCGTGAGATGCGCGGCAACACGGTACTCATCACCGGTGGCGCCTCTGGCCTCGGTCGGGCCATAGCGCTGGAGTTCGCGCGCCGCGGCGTCAACGTTGCCTTCAACTACATCGAGTTGAGAGGGCGGGATATAGCAGCGCAGGCTCTATTGACGGAGACTACGCTACGGGCATACGGGGTTGAGGTATTCGGCGAACCCTGTGACGTTCGTAGTCGCAATGCAGTCGAGGAGTTCGTAGCTCGCGCGACGCGAGCCGTAGGCGGACCGCACTATCTAGTCAATAACGCAGGGATTCACTCAGATGGCGCACTGTGGCGC
Source organism: Gemmatimonadota bacterium (assembly GCA_039589275.1). Lineage (GTDB taxonomy): Bacteria > Gemmatimonadota > Gemmatimonadetes > Gemmatimonadales > GWC2-71-9. The sequence goes on from JBDHHP010000018.1 coordinate 21,681, forward strand.
CTAACGGAGCGTGCGTGGCAGGATGTAATGGACACCAATGTGACGGGCGCGTTCAACTGCATACGTGCCGTGGCGCCGGTGTTCCGTGGTCAACGCTACGGAAAGATCGTCAACATTGTCTCACAGCAGGTCTATCGTCCTGGCTTTGGTGTCTCCAACTACGCCGCCAGCAAGGCAGCCGTTGTCGGGCTCACGAGGTCGGCATCGGTTGAGCTGGGCCCATCCAACATCAACGTCAATGGCGTTGCACCCGGGTTCGTCCGCACAGAATTGGTGGCTGCCCTACCACCGGACCTTCTGGAGGAGGCCCGACAGCGTACGGTCATGGGCCGGCTGGCCGAACCAGACGACGTGACCCCGCTGGTCGTGTTTCTCTGTTCCGATGACGCTCGTCACATAACAGGGCAGGTTATCTTAGTGGATGGAGGCGTGACTCTCGCATAGACCAACCCGAGGAGAAGTGCCGCCAGCTCAGTGCGTTCTTGGCTATGCTTGAGAGGACGCTGCAAATCTCCGAAAAAGCGGGAGCCGAGGTGAAAGCTCAACCTAGCCACACGATGGTCACACTTGCGTTTCTTGCGGTACTAGGCTGTGGCGGCGGTCAGACCACCGATACCACACCGACTGAGACTGCTCCGCTCCCCACGGCAGGGATCGCGGGCAGCAAGGTGAGCGTGTATCCGGTTACGTTGATGGCTGCCGATGAGACTCTTGGTTGGCAAGATTTTTTTGCAGCGCGGCGCGAGGGGCTGGACAGAGTGGACAGCCTGATCGAGGTGTTCCTGACAGAACGGGCACCCGAGGTCACTTGGGCTCTACCGGGCGAGCTCCGAACAGCCGCTAGGCGGGCCCCTGGGATGTTGGCCAACCCGGATCAAATGGGTACCGCGCTCTTGAGAAGCCCTTTTGAGCAGGTACCCGACCCTCTCCGCAGTCAGATGCGTAACCTCGCCGCCGTGGTAGGTGGACGCCACGCCCTGATCCCCGCTAGTCTGGTTTTCTATGCCGAGCCAGACGGTAGGGGACGGGCCGAGTTGACGATGGTGATTGTGGAGGTGCGAATGGGGCGGCCAGAATGGCGCACTGTGGCGCGCGGAGTCGGAGATGATCCCTGGGCCGCAACGTGGGACGCGCTCAAGGCGCTGGTGCCTGGGTTGCCTTGACTCGGTCGGGTGTATTGGAAGGTGCGTTGCTGTTGGTGGTTGGGTATCCGCTACTCTGGATCTGAGACCAAGTGCTACGAAATCTGAGTTCCCGGCCGCCTCTGTCGGGTATCCTGGTTGAGCATGAGTGCCCGCGATGCGGTGCTGAGGTTGAGCTTCCGTTGGGTGAGCTATGCTCCGAGTGTTGGCAGGGGATCGAACTGCGAGCAAAGAAGATATCCCGAATAGTCGCGATCACCTCCACGTTGGGATGGGCGGCTTACGTGTATGTGCGGATGCCCGATAACTCCACCGCCCGGCTCGTGGGGCTCTCGTCCGTGGTTGCCTGGTATATAATCACCGGGCTTGTCACAAAACGCATCATGCGTGAGGTCATCAAGTGAGTGGGTGGGCAGCGTGAGCGGTGGCCTAGTGCACCTGTCAGACCCCCATTTCGGCGCCGAGGTGAACCTCGCCCAAATCCATGCGATCGAAGACTTGATACCGGATCTCGAGCCTCGACTCATAGCGATATCAGGAGATCTCACTCAACGCGCTCGACACGGTGAGATAGTCGCCGCCAGGACGTTCGTGCACGAGCTGGAGCGCACTGCTCCTGTAGTCGCGATCCCCGGCAACCATGACGTTCAGTGGTGGTGGCGGCCCCTCATACCGTTTGGGTGTTCCGCCAAGTATGCCAAGTATGTACGTCACTTTGGACCCATGCTGGCGCCTGTCTTGTCGCTTCCCGACATACTCGTGACCAGTGCCTTGACCTCCCACGGTGTGGCTTGGGGATCACTCACTGCGAACGTTCGTGACGTTGCGGTAAAGGGTCACCTGCGGGCAAAGGAGATCCGAAGAGTCAAGGATCAACTCGGACAGGCGCACCACGAGCAGCTAAAGGTGCTGATGATCCACCATAACGTAATGCGCGGTGAGATCTCGCAGCGAATGGGCCTGGCCCGATGGAAGCAGGCGCAGCGACGACTGGCGTTGAGCGGCGCAGAGTTGATACTCTGCGGGCACGATCATCAGGAATCGGTGACTCAGCTTCGCGGCAAAGCAGTGGTGTCGTGCGCCGGAGCGTTATGCGCCCGGTCTCGTGGAGACAGACCTGCTGTATTTCACCGGGTGTGCTGGGACAAGAGCTCCATCGATGTGGAGCAGTATCGTTGGGACGCGGACCGTGGAGTATTCATTCGGGCTGACGTTCACGTGTTCGCTCGTCCAACTAAAGCGTATGAGCCGCAAGTCCCGGCACACGTGGGCTAGAGAACAAGCCAAAATCGCTGATGAGGCGCTTCTGAGAGAGCGGCTCATGCAGTTGGGTGTCCGCCGTACGGTCGAGGTGCATGAGAACCGAACGGTGTTGGTCAGTCTGACGAGTCGCGGCACCATGCGGGTCCACCGAGGGTACGCCTATGCATCTGACCGTACGCTCCGGGCTATCCTGACCTTCCTCAGCACGTCGACCCGCAGGCAAGCACGGAAAATGGCTGAGAAGGAAGTGGTGGCGTTTCCGGTAGACCGGTTCGTCAGCACACGTCGACGGCAGAGCAGGCGGCAGCGGCCTAAGCCGGGTGACCAGAGGACATTGAGGGAACTGCACCGGCTCCATGCGCAGCTCAACGAAATGCATTTCGGAGGGGCCTTGAAACGCATCCGGTTCCGGATCTCTGACAGGATGCGGATACGACTGGGTGAATTGACGGTGGATATGAACGCCGGTCAAGCCGTCGAGATAGCCGTGAGCAGACGACACATTGAGCGTGATGCATGGCAAGAAGTCGAACACACGGTGCTGCACGAGATGATTCACCAATGGCAGGCCGAGTCGGGGCATGCTATTGATCACGGTTCCGGTTTTCGGAACAAGGCCGCTGAAATCGGGATCGAACCGCACGCCCATCGAGTTCTAGACGCGACGGGGTAAGGTGCCAACAGGAATAGCGTTGAGGTTACCATGAGTTTCAAGGGTGTTGACTTCTACGATCTCAACTCGTCGTTGAGTGAAGAGGAACGCGCCGTTCGGGATACAGTCCGTGAGTGGGTGGATGATGAAGTAATGCCGATCATCAGCCAGCACTACTTGGAAGGCAAGTTCCCGCTCCATCTGGTACCGCAAATGGGTGAGCTTGGCGTCCTCGGCGCTAACCTCCCGGCTGAATACGGATGCGCAGATCTCAACAACGTGGCATATGGGCTCATAATGCAGGAATTAGAACGAGGCGACAGTGGAGTCAGGTCGTTTGCATCCGTGCAGGGTGCGCTAGCCATGTATCCGATCTATGCATTCGGTAACGACGAGCAAAAGCACCACTGGCTTCCCAAGATGGCCCGGGGTGAAGCGATAGGCTGCTTCGGTCTTACTGAACCGGACTACGGCTCGAATCCGGGTGGCATGATCACGACTGCGCGGAACGAGGGCGACTCGTGGGTACTGAACGGCACCAAGATGTGGATCACCAATGGTTCCACGGCGCATGTGGCAGTCATTTGGGCTAAGACCGGGTCGCTGGACGATGCGGACTCAATCCGTGGGTTCCTAGTACCGACTAGTTCACCCGGTTTTACGGCTCGCGATCAAAAGGGGAAGCTCTCGCTCAGGGCCAGTGACACCAGCGAGCTGGTGCTCGAGGACGTGACCCTACCCCTCGATGCGATTCTCCCGGCAAGCGCTGGGCTTCGAAGTCCTCTCATGTGTCTTACCCAAGCTCGCTATGGAGTGGCCTGGGGAGCGGTCGGATCCGCGATGGCTTGCTATGAGGAGGCTGTCAGCTATGCCAAGAACCGGGTGATGTTTGACCGCCCGATAGGAGGATTTCAACTGCAGCAGGAGCGCCTGGTAGAGATGCTCACCGAAATCACCAAGGCCCAACTGCTGTGCCTGCAACTCGGTCGGCTCAAAGACAACGGGACGATGAAGTCATGGCAGGTATCCCTTGCCAAGCGCAACAACGTTGACATGGCGGCGGAGTGTGCCCGCGAAACCCGGCGCCTCTTGGGAGCCAACGGAATCCTCGCTGAGTATCAGGCACTCCGACACATGGCGAACCTTGAGAGTGTATACACCTATGAAGGGACGCATGACGCCCACACGCTCATCCTAGGCCAGGTAGTAACCGGATTGGATGCATTCAGGGGGTAGGAAGAGCAATATGCAAGGGAGGCAATATGACAAAAGCCACCTGGAACGGCGTCGTTTTGGCGGAGAGTGACTGCTTTGAGGTCGTCGAAGGAAACGTATACTTCCCACGGGAGACCGTAAACGGGGAGTATGTTCGCGAGTCAGATCATCGCACCTCATGTCCGTGGAAGGGAGAAGCATCCTATCTTCACGTCGATGTAAACGGCTCCGTGAACGAGAACGCCGCTTGGTATTACCCAGCACCGAAGCAGGACGCTCAGCACATCAGAGACCACGTCGCGTTTTGGAAGGGCGTAGCGGTAGAGCGATAAAGGCACGCCTGCGTCAGGTGCCACAATGCGGTATTCATGTCGCGAGGGTGTAATGCTCAAGTGGGTACTGTTGTTGGTTGGTCTGTTGGCAGCGCTGATACTGTTCCCCATGATTGGTGGCATGTTCCTGCCTCGGGGCCATACGGCGACGAGCACGATCACACTGGCGCACCCGATTGACTCGGTTTGGGGTGTCGTCTCCAATCTCACCGCGTATCCATCGTGGTGGCGCGACGTCAAGAGCATGGAGCGAATAGAGGACGAGGCAGGGGGAGTATCGTGGTTGCAGCGCGATGCCCAGGGCCAGGAACTACCGATCGAGCTGATGGTATCCGATCCGCCGGACCGGCTCGTAACGAGGATCGCGGATGACAGGCTCCCATTCGGTGGCACCTGGACTTACGAACTGGAGTCGACTCCTTCTGGCTGTCGGGTAACGGTTACCGAAGAAGGTGAGATCTTCAATCCCGTGTTTCGTGTGGTCGCGCGGTACATCTTAGGGTATCACGGCACTGTCGACAGGTATCTTAGGGCTTTGGGCGCACGTTTCGGTGACACGGTGGTGCCGACGCACGTGAGGTGAAACCATCGAAGTGAGCGCAACAACACAACCTCGTCAGCTTCTCACGGACCCGAATCTCCACGTCATTTTCGGCGTCACACTCATGGCGGTCTTGGGTGTTTCCACGATAACGCCAGTACTGCCGCAACTAGCCGATGTGTTTGAGCGAACGCCGCAGTCGGTTGCGCTGCTGATAGTCGTGTTCACGCTGCCAAGCGCCCTGCTTACTCCCGTCCTGGGGATACTGGGCGACAGGGTGGGGCGAAAGAAGGTGTTGATTCCGTCTCTTCTGGTATTTGCTTTGGCAGGGGGAGCGTGTGGTTTCGCCCGAGATTTCGACTGGCTATTGGCTTTGCGGTTCGTTCAGGGGTCGGGCGCAGCGGCGATCGGAGCCATCAATGTCACACTGCTGGGAGACCTGTACCGCGGTGCCGATCGAGCAGCTGCAATGGGTTACAATGCCAGCGTATTGAGCGTTGGAACCGGGGTCTACCCAGCTGTTGGGGGAGCGCTCGCAGCATTGGGCTGGTTCTACCCGTTCTTCTTGCCGATCTTGGCTTTCCCCGTAGCTGTTGCAGTCGTGCTGGTGCTGGACAACCCAGAACCCCGGTTCGCGGGTACCCTGGCGCAGTACGTGCGAGTGACATTGAAGGCCGTTTGGCGACCCGAGGTAGTGACTCTATTTGTCGCGTCGGTTGTTACTTTCGTTCTGATCTACGGGTCGTTCCTAGCGTTCTTCCCGTTCCTGTTGGAAGACAGCTTCGGCGCCTCGCCGACATTCATCGGCGCAGTCATGTCGGCAACGTCTATAGCCACCGCCATCGTGTCTTTCAAGTTGGGGGACTTGACCCGGAGGTTTGGTTCGCGGGCTCTGGTGAAAGCAGGGTTCGTTCTGTACGTGGTGTCCTTGGCAACGATCCCAATTGCTAGGGAAGTCTGGATCCTGTGTATACCGATCCTTCTGTTTGGAGTCGCCAACGGCCTGAACATTCCCAGCATACTGACGATTCTGAACGGCTACGCACCGAACGAGTATAGGGCAGGTTTTATGTCACTGAACGGGACGGTGCTGCGGTTGGGACAGACCGTTGGACCGGTGATCGTTGGGGTGGCTGTCGACGTGGTAGGTTTAAAAGAGTCCTTTTGGGTCAGCTCGATGTTGGCTCTCGCGATGCTGATAGTCCTGGCGCCCGCCTTGCGTTCGGAGCCGGGAGTGGTCACTAGCTAGCGCATGGTTGCGCAGTTCCGAATCACTCAATCCCCTGCGGCTTCTCCAACCCGTACAGTCTTATGTACTGTGTCCTTTGGTCATCAGTAAAGCTGCCGAGGACGTAGTCCGCACCAATCTCATAGGCAGCAAAACCCTCTGGCATCGTGACCGTTCCCAACATGCGGTGTTCGGTGTCGAACACGCTCCACACCGGATCGCCCTCACCGAATGGCCTATAGTCGGCTACCCAGAGGTTGCCAGCAGCATCAACCAGAATCGGCCCGTGGGCGGGCATCGAATCAGGAAAGGGCAACTGAGCGAGTTCTCGTTCTCTCTCGGCGCGCTCCCGTTCGTGAACGTTGGCTAGGCGGCCTCGGATGTATCGATCCCTGTGACGTTGTGTGACTGGCGTGTTCGATCGCTCCAGCCGCACTATGGCCTGAAGCACTCCATCGGCATCTCGCACCTCGATCTCGTATCGGTCTTGCGTGCCGACGTAGAAGCCATCGGCTGTAACGGCGAACACCGCGTCCCGGCCGAATGGCCGCGCGGAGATGCGCACGATGCGTGACCTTCCCTTGCTGAAGATCCGCTCCGCGCCCACGAAGGTGCCCAGGTCTGCGACAAAGAGCCCGTCCGGCGAGTAGCGCGCCACCGAAGCCGGTCCCCGAACGAGTCCCTCTGGAGTGCTGCCGGCGCGGCTCATAGACTGCGCCCAGTGCCGCGCGTCACGGATCAGCAAGTAGGAGCTGTCTGAGAGAATTCCCCGTACGGTACCAGGGTCCATCTGGAATGTGATGACCAACGAGATCGCTTCCTCGAGTTCTCCCTGCTGCGTGAACAACGATAGACGCAGCCGGCCGAAGTCAAACGTCGCAACCAAGCCCGTGGTCGAGAACCCCAGCCAATCGAGGCTCGCGAAGTGTCCTGTCCCAACTCCACGGCCACCGATCGTCCTGATGTGCTGGCCGGCAGGGTCGTACCACCGGAGATCCTGTGAGCCGGCGTTCGCCACGACTATCGATCCATCATCGAGTCGCACAGCCCCAATAGCACGGGATATGTTCTGAACGGAGTCGACACCGTGGCCGCCAATCTCGACTTCCGGGTCGGGGGACAACCGCCATCCTTCTGCGCGGCCCCATTGGCCTCCCTGGTTTTCGACAATCGTGACTCCAGCGCTGTCCGTAACCGTGGGAGGGATCGGCGCGCCGCCACCGCACGCTGCCAGCAACACTAGGCTCAGAGGGAAAATGGACGTCTTCATGAGTCAAGCATGGTCGAGTTGGATCACGGCATGCTCTGTAGCTCGGCAGAGGATCACCGGCTCCAGGCGCGAGTTGTGCGTGCCATGAAGCTAGCTTGGCGCGGCACGGTGGGCCACCGGTTGGTCACTGGAGCATCAGATACAGTATGCACCCAGCATCAGGTAGTCCTGCAGCGGAGCCGTCGGGACGTGACTGGTGGCATGGACACGTGATACATTGATGTTCCTACCACAGCCAAGATGAAGCAGAGCATGGATCGACAAGAGGCCGAACGCCGCATTAGCGAATTGCAGGCGACCATCCGTCATCACGACTACCTCTATCATGTGAAGGATCAGCCGGAGATCGCTGATTCTCAATACGACCGGCTTTTCGGCGAGCTGAAGCAACTTGAAGCTCGCTTTCCGGATTTGGTGACTCCAGACTCACCTACCCAGCGGGTTGGCGGGATGGTGTTGGATGAGTTCCCCAGAATTGAGCACGCCGCCCCGATGCTGAGCCTCGACTCGGACCAGGCGGAGGACGCACTGAGACGGTTCGATGAGCGAGTTCGTAAAGGGATTGAGACGGGCGAGGTGCGGTACGTCGTGGAGCCGAAGCTGGATGGGGCATCGGTGGAGTTGGTATATGAATCTGGCTCCCTAGTGCGAGCTTCCACCAGGGGCGACGGCCTCTTCGGCGAGGGGATAACCGAGAACATCCGTACGGTGGCGGCGGTGCCGCTACGTCTGCGCGAAGACGATTGTGCAGTACCGCGGTTTCTGGCGCTGCGCGGTGAAGTGATCATTCGAATTGACGCGTTCGAACGCCTGAATGAGAAGCTCATGGCGGAGGGAAAGAGCCCGTTCGCCAATCCGCGTAATGCAGCGGCAGGGGCGCTGCGGCAGCTGGATCCCCAAGTCACTGCATCTAGGCCTCTCGACATCTACCTGTACGACGTGCTGGCCGTCGAGGGGGCCGAGATGGACACCCAACTGACCCTACTGGAGAACCTGCGGCTCTGGGGGCTACGTGTAAACGACCTGCCGCGCAGAGTCGAATCTGTGGAAGAGATCCTCGCGTACCACGAGGAACTCATGGATCGCCGTGACGATCTGGAGTATGAGATCGACGGCATAGTTGTGAAGCTCGATAGAGTTGCTGATAGACAGGCCCTCGGAGCCACATCGCACCATCCGCGTTGGGCGTTTGCGTTCAAGTTCCCGCCTCGAAAGGAGATGACTCGAGTGCTGGGAATTGTGCCCAGCGTTGGTAGGACCGGGGTGGTTACCCCTGGTGCCATGCTCCGTCCAGTAGAGATAGGCGGCGTGACCGTGAGCCGGGCCAACCTGCACAACCGGGAGGAGGTTGCTCGCAAGGACATCAGGGAGGGTGATCTCGTGAGGGTCCAGCGCGCCGGCGACGTGATCCCCCAGGTGGTCGAACGGGTCGCGGAGCCAGGTCGCAAGCGGTCTTCCAAATATCGGATGCCCACCGAATGTCCCTCTTGTGGAACGGCACTCATCGAGCGGGGTCCTTTCACGGTTTGTCCCAACAGTTTCGAATGTCCGGCCCAGCTCGCTGGTCGGCTGGAGCACTTTGCCTCTCGTGAGGCGCTGGACATCGAGGGCATTGGAGAAGAGACAGCCAAGGCCCTCGTGGTCAACGGGTTGGTGCGGCGGCTACCGGATCTCTTCGATCTGCAGCGTAAGGCCCTCATGGAGCTGGAGGGCTTCGCCGAGAAGTCTGCCACGAATCTCGTCAGCTCCATCAAGCGTGCCTCCCATGTCGAACTGCATCGCTTCCTGTTCGGGCTCGGCGTGCCGGAAGTAGGAGTGACCGTTGCGAAGTCTTTGGCTGGTCACTTCGGGACCGTGAAGGACCTGAGAGATGCGTCTACGGAGTCGCTCGAGAGCGTCGAGGGTGTGGGGCCAAAGATGGCGCAGCAGATAGTCAGCTTCTTTGCCGACGAACGCAACCTAGCAACGCTAGATGCTCTCTTGAGCGGAAGAGTCGAACTCCGAGAAGGTGGTAGTGGACCTGGAGGCCCGCTCACGGGATGCAAGTTCGTATTCACCGGTGGCATGAGTGCAGTGCCACGGCATCGAGCGCAGGTCTTGGTTGAGTCACTGGGTGCCAAGACTACCTCGTCCGTGAGCAAATCGACCACCTACGTAGTCGCCGGCGCTGATCCGGGAAGCAAGTACGAGAAAGCCGTAAAGCTCGGCGTGCAGATCTTGAACGAACACGAGTTCGTCGAGCTGCTGGCCCGACACGGGGTAGAAGTCTAGGTGGAGAATATAGAGATCGCCCGGGTCCTGACTGACGTTGCTGATCTGTTGGAGATCAAGGGATCGAATCCGTTCCGCATTCGTGCTTATCGCAACGCGGCTCAAGTCGTAGAGGATCACGGAACCCCGCTAAGCAAGCTAGTCCAGGACGGCACGGACTTGACCCAGCTGCCGGGGATAGGGAAAGACATGGCGGCGCACATCGGTGCACTGGTCGACACCGGTGAACTCCCCTTGTTGCAGCAGCTGGCGCGCGAAGTTCCCCTGAGTCTCATAGAGCTGACACGGCTGCCGGGATTGGGAGCCAAGCGCGCGAAGAAGCTCTGGGAAGAGCTTGGGGTTGAGACGATTGATGACCTCCAAAAGGCAGCTGAGGCCGGCCGGATTGAAGGGTTGTCGGGGTTCGGCAAGAAGACACAGGAGAAGATCCTGGTCTCGATCGGACGCTACCGTCGGCGGACCGGCCGCATGAAGCTAGGCGATGCCGACCAGCATGTAGCCCCATTGCTCGAACACATGAGCCAAAGTGCCAGCGTGCAGCGAGTCGAGGTTGCCGGCAGCTACCGCCGCAGAAAGGAGACGATCAGGGACCTTGACCTGCTGGCGGCGTCGAGTGAGCCCAAGTTAGTAACCGAGCACTTCTCGGCGTATCCGCAGCTGAAGAAGATCGAAAGCCTCGGTGATACTCGCAGCTCCGCGATTCTCAAGTCCGGCCTTCAGGTGGACCTGAGAATCGTGCCGGTAGAGAGCTACGGAGCTGCACTGGTCTACTTTACGGGCTCAAAGGAGCACAACGTGAAGTTGCGCATGAGGGCAGTGCGGCAAGGCCTCAGGGTATCGGAGTATGGTGTGTTCAGAGGCGGAGAAGATGCGGCTGCGACGGGCGATCCCTGGGCCGGCGAGCTGGAAGCTGGGTCCACTGAGACGGAGGTGTATGAAGCAGTAGGTCTGGACTGGATCCCTCCAGAGCTGCGTGAGAGCCGTGGCGAGATTGCAGCCGCTGCCCATGGGCGGCTGCCCCAGTTGGTGGAGCTGGGGGACATCAGAGGCGATCTCCAGATGCACACCACCTGGTCCGACGGCAAGGACTCAGTAGAGGGGATGCTGGAGGGGTGCCTAGCCCGCGGCTATGAGTACTTCGCTCTAACGGACCATAGTAAGGCGCTTGCCATGACGGGTGGGTTGGATGCGGCCAAACTGCGCGATCAGTGGGAGCAGGTCGCGGAGGTCGCCGCGCGGCGTAAGGAAACGCAGATTCTGTGCGGGATGGAGGTAGACATCCTGGCCGATGGAAGCCTCGATCTGGAAGACGAGATGCTGGCACAACTAGACTTGGTGCTGGTTTCCGTACACTCACGATTCGATCTTCCCGAGGCCGAACAGACCGAACGCATCTTGAAAGCGCTTCAACATCCGGAAGTCAACGTCCTGGCACACCCGACCGGGAGACAGATCAACCGCCGTGATCCCATGCGCTTCGACCTCGATGCTGTGCTGGAGTGTGCGGCCGAGAATCGGGTAGCGGTGGAGATCAACGCGCATCCGGACAGGCTCGACCTCAACGACGTGCGAGTGATCCAAGCACGAGATTATGGCTGCATGTTCGTGATTAGCACCGACGCCCACCGGGTTGCGGACCTGGATTTGATGAGCTACGGAGTGGAACAGGCCCGGCGTGGATGGCTGGAGGCGAGCGACGTGATCAACGCTTTACCGTACGAGGAGCTGGCCAAGGTGTTGGCGAAGGAATAGTGCCAAGCGTGATGTGCAGGACAGAAGAACATACAAATCGGTTGTGAGCGGCCCAGTACCTTAACATTCTGAGGAGTCCAAACCATGGCCGAAATCGAAGTGATCAAGGACGGACCGTACCACATAACAGGGGTGCAGAAGATCGAGACATCTGACGGCTCACCCATCGAGGCAGCCGACGAAGTGTGGCTCTGTCGCTGTGGGCAATCTGCTAAGAAACCGTTCTGCGACGGTGCTCACAAGAAGGTTGGCTTTGCCGACGAGTCATAGGTACCTTCTGTGGGCTTGACTGCTCATCGAATTGAGATCCAATACCACTAACAACAAGACGAAGAGGTGACGGTGAAGATCGCGGTCTGTGTGAAGCGTGTTCCGGATACTGAGACCAGGATCAAGGTCGGCGCCGACGGAAGGTCCATTGACGAGGGCGGCGTCAAGTTCGTACTCAATCCGTTCGACGAGTTCGCGGTGGAGGAAGCGCTCAAGCTGAAGGAACAGTCGGGAGAGGGTGAGGTCGTGATCATCAGCATGGGGGGAGACTCGGGCCAGGAGACTATTAGAACAGCCCTGGCCATGGGAGCTGATCGAGGTGTGTTACTCAAGACGGACGCCAAGCCAGTTGATCCGCTAGTCACTGCACGCGTTCTAGCGTCCGAAGTGGAACAGGGTGGCTATGACCTAGTTCTGTTCGGAAAGCAGGCGGTTGACGACGAGAGCCACGCCGTTGGTCCGATGGTCGGCGAGCTACTGGGACTCGCTAGCGTGAGCGCTATAACTCGGCTCGAGCTCGCAGGCGGGAAGGGAACCGCCGAGCGGGAGGTAGAGGGAGCGACCGAAGTCGTTGAGTTCTCTCTGCCAGCGGTGCTAACCGCCGAGAAAGGCCTCAATGAACCACGCTACCCGGCGCTGCGCGGAATAATGTTGGCCAAGAAAAAGCCGCTGGAAGTCAAGGATGTGGAATTGGATGAGGAGGGTATGGTGGTGGTGGAGCTTGCACTGCCGCAGTCGCGCAAGGAAGGCCGAATAGTGGGGGAGGGCCCGGACGCTGTTCCCATTTTGATCGACGCACTCAAGAACGAAGCGAAGGTGATCTGAGTGGCTGGCGTATTGGTGGTACTCGAACAGCGCAGTGGTACGCTGAAAAGCGTGTCACATGAGGTACTCGGGGCTGCACGCACACTGGCTGACGAGCTAGGAGTCGAGGTGCACGCTCTGGCCATAGGCCCCGCCGGCCTGAAAGTCGATGGTCTTGGCGAGTACGGTGCGGACAAAGTCCTCTGCTGTAGCAGCGACGAACTGGAGTTATATCAGGCGTCACGATATGCAGGGTTGGCGAGCGGGCTGGCTGATGCGAACGGCTACCAGATCGTGATGCTAGCGACCACCGCTCTGGGAAAGGACCTGGGACCGCGCATTGCCGCGAAACTGGGTGCTCCTATCGCGGGTGACCTCACGCATATCTCGGGCAACGATGGTTTGGTGGTCATGCGGCCGGTGTTCGCTGGCAAGGCGACGTCCACCTTGAAGATCACCTCTACCCCGTGTGTGCTCAGCGTCCGACCTAACGCGTTCGCTACCGGTTGCGTAGCCCGCGACGGCATAGTTGAAGACGTATCGCCGGGTGACTCGGGTGCTGGCGCGCAGGCGGTGACGATTGCTGTCAAGGAGCCTGAGAAAGCCGTGCTCGATGTTGCCGAGGCCTCGATTGTGGTCAGTGGTGGCCGCGGTCTGAAGGAGGCCGAGCACTTTCAGTTGGTGGAAGAACTCGCTTCAGCTCTGGGCGGAGCGGTAGGGGCGTCGCGTGCAGTAGTCGACGCAGGGTGGAGACCGCACTCGGAGCAGGTGGGACAGACGGGCAAAACGGTCAGCCCCAACCTCTACATTGCCATCGGTATCTCAGGCGCCATTCAACATCTGGCGGGAATGAGAACGTCAAAGGTCATCGTGGCCATAAACCGCGACCAGGATGCACCGATCTTCAAGGTGGCGGACTATGGCATCGTCGGCGATTTGTTCGCGGTCGTGCCACGGCTCACCGAGGAAATCAAGAAAGTTCGGGGAGGGTGATCTTGAGCGAGTTGTCCACAGTACCAGCGGGCCTCCAGCCGCCGCTTCCCCGTGACCAGTTGGTGCTAAGAGGCGAGCTCGAAGATGAGAGAATCGACGTCGACGTGTTGTTCGTTGGTGGCGGTCCAGCCGGTCTGGCCGGAGGCATCCAACTAGCACGCCTAGTCAAGCAGGGCAAGGAGCGTGGCGAGGAGCCCGGTGAGATCACCATTGGTGTATTGGAGAAGGCGGGGTCGTTAGGTGAGCACTCGCTGTCCGGGGCCGTCGTGAATCCTCGCCCGTTTCGTCAACTGTTTCCCGAGCTTCAGGAAATTGACTTCCCATTTCGAACGCCCGTGCACAGGGAGGCCATCTACTTGCTCTCCCAGTCACGTGCTCGCCGTATTCCTACGCCGCCAACGATGCGAAACGAAGGCAACTACGTCGCTTCCATCTGCGAGATAGTGCGGTGGCTTGGGGAGAAGGCCGAGGAAATAGGGGTCGACGTGTTCGCCGGCTTTCCGGCGGGCGCTCTGCGAGTTGAAGGGAGTCGCGTGGTCGGAGTCAGGACGGTTGCGTCGGGACTGGATCGGGAGGGCAATCCCGGCTCCAACTACATGCCGGCGACGGATATCGCCGCACGCGTTACCGCCCTCGCCGAGGGTTCGCGAGGGCTGCTGGCTCAGGCGTACTTGGAGTGGCAGGACATCGAATCGGCAAATCCTCAGATCTACGCTCTGGGTGTCAAGGAGCTGTGGGAGACCAAGCAACCCCTAGATAGAGTCATTCACACAATGGGGTGGCCTCTGCCAAGAGACGCCTTTGGCGGGAGCTTCATGTATCCGTTAGAGCCCAACCTCGCGGCGCTCGGCCTCGTCGTGGGGCTGGACTACCGGGATCGGGACCTCGACATACACCAACTGCTCCAACAGCTCAAGCTGCATCCCCTCTTCAAGCCATATCTCGAGGATGGAGAGTTGGTGGAGTGGGGCGCCAAGACGATTCCGGAAGGCGGGTTCCATGCGTTTCCACAACGGCGCCATGGTGACGGCGTCGTGATCCTGGGTGATTCGGCTGGCTTCGTAGACGTTCCGTCGCTGAAGGGTATTCACTATGCCATGCAATCGGGCATGTACGCAGCCCGAGCGATCTACAAGGCACTGCAACGGGACGACACTTCGCAGGAGAGCCTAGCTGAATACGACAGGCTCGTTGATGAGTCTTACATTGCACGTGATCTCTATCGAACGCGCAATATGCGCCCTGCGTTCAAGCGCGGGTTCTACTCCGGCGCGTTGAAGGCAGCGTTGATGACGCTGACGGGCGGGCGGTTCCCGGGACGCAGAATCGCTATGGACTCCGACGCCGAGGCTCCACGCTATGCAACCGGATCCAGTCCTTTCATGCCGGACGGAAAGCTGACCTTCAGCAAGGTTGATGCGGTCTTCAAGTCTGGCAATGTGACACGAGACACGATCCCTAGTCACTTGCTCGTTGGCGACACCGTGCCCGCGGAGCTGGCAACCTTCTATTCACACATGTGTCCCGCCGCCGTATACGAGGAAGTGGATGGCGAGCTCAAGGTGAATCCGCCCAACTGTGTTGATTGTAAGGCTACTGACGTGTTGGGACCCCGCTGGACGCCTCGGGAAGGTGGATCCGGGGCGGCCTACAAGAGAATGTGATTCCTGTTCGCCTCTTCCCCAGTGCTGCCTCAGATCGAGAGACAGGCGGGGGAGCAACGTCAGATCATCTGCCCGCTCGTTCCATCAGCACCCAGCCGTAGGGGTCGATGATGGGATCGACTCCTCGAGGAATGTCGATCTGACCCCTGCCATTTGGCGTATCGACTCGCACAGTCTCGTCACCCAGCTGCACATCCACGGGAAGAGGGAAAACAAGCTTCGACGGTACCTCCCAATGCAACTCCAATCGGCTACCCCTCCTCTGTGTTATCAGTCGCGGAAGCCGTGGCTGCCTCAGGTAAACCTCAAAGAACCAGCCGAGATCGCTGTCCGACTCCTCTTCGGCCAGAGTGATGAAGTCCTCGGTGGTCGCGAAGTGGGTCTGTCCGCCGTCCATCACCGTTTCCAGAGCAGGATTCGGGTACGCTAGCCTTCTCATTGCCCGGAAGAACGCATCGTCGCCGATCAGATACCGCAGCGTGTGGAGTATCCAGGCTCCCTTGAAGTAGATGTCGCCGCCGTAGATCTGCTTGGCGGTGCGTGATTCGCGCGGTGCTACCGGGGAACTGTTGCTGATGTTGTCTCGAATGTTTGCGAGATAAGCCCGGGACACCTCGACACCCTGTGTGCGCTCCAGGTACAGTGGCTGTGTGTACGATCCGAATCCTTCATGCAGCCACATGTCCTTCCAGTCCGAGTTGGTCACTAAGTTGCCGAACCACTCGTGGGAGAGCTCATGGTGGTGTAGAGCGTCGAATCCCCAGTCCACTCCGCCGGTCATCGAACCGTTCTGGAACCGGCCCCCGTAGGCGATGATGGTCTGGTGTTCCATTCCCAGATGCGGAGTCTCGGCTACGCCGTACTTGTCAGCCCGGAAGGGGTATGGCCCTGCCAGCTCTTCAAAGAACCGCATGTGGTCGAGGATCTCGGGCATGAGCTTGAGTCCCCTGTCATGATTCTCCGGGAGCACCCAGAAGAAGACCGGAATCGTGTCACCTGTAACGCTAGTGTAGCTTCGCTCGATCGTCTGGTATGGTGCGATATTGAGCGCGACGTTGTAGCTGCTGATGGGAGTGGAGATGAACCAGTGATAGGTGGTAGTGCCTTCGTGGTGCGACTCGATGTTAATCAAGCGTCCGTTAGTGGCGACGACGAGCGGCGCCGGTACAGTCACATGCAGCGCCATTGAATCCGGTTTGTCGGATGGGTGGTCTTTGCTGGGCCACCATATGTCGGGACCTTCTTGCTGGCATGTTGTGGCGATCCATGGTGCAAGGCTCGGTGTCCGGGACCAAGTGAATCCACCCGACCAAGGCGCGTTTGGCGCCGAGCGAGGCTTGCCTCCATATCGTACCTCGAGGTCGACGTAGTCATTAGGCCGGGCTACGGAAAGGAGCTCGACCCACAGCTTGCCACCCCGGCGTTCAAACGGCAAAGCCGACTCTTGTCCATCCAGGTGCTGCGACACCGAACGGATGCCAAGCGTGGAATCCAGATCGAGCACGAAGCTCGAGATCACACCTCCAACTCTTGCGACCACCCGCAGAGACCCCTCTATAGAGCTGTCGGCGGGGCTTATCTGCAGGTCCAAGTCGTAGAACGTCACGTCGTAGGCAGCTTGCTCCGGGAGCAAGGGCCCTCCCGAGTCATAGGTGCCTGTTTGAGGAGCCAACTCTGGCGCCGCCCATATCAACGCAGCAGAAGCCAGCAACCCGATTCTGGTATTGGTCATTGTCACCTACTCTTGTCCAGTTACGTCCCGACTACTCCTAGAGGTCACCAATCTACTGACGCCCACCAGGGTGATGACGCTCAGGAGGATCGGCAGAATGTTGGGATAACCGGGTCCCAAGACCCGTTCGAAGAACGCGCTGCCGCTCGTACCGAGCAGTGATCTCATGATCGACCCATCGCGGATGACGCCGATCAGAGCAGATCCGCCGCCCACGATCACGGCCCACATGGCTCCCGAGGCCGTCACAGCCAGCTGGTTACGATAGAAGCTGGCCAGGGTGGGTGCGACGACACCTCCCACGAAAACGGTGTAAGCAAGTACCAGCGAGGCTATGATCCCCGGCTGAGACCAAGCGATGAGCCAAGCGACCAGGCCCAATCCCAGGACACTGCTTCGAGTCCACTTGAGCTGGCGGGAGTGCGTCACGTTGTTGCGAGCACCTACCACGTTGAGAGAGAAGATGGTTGCAGCGGATACCAGTGTCGTATCAGCCGAAGACATGACCGCCGCGAGGAAACCGGTTGTGATCAGTCCCGCGAGGCCTATTGGCGCCAACTCGCTGAGCAAAGCTGGAAGGGCGGCATCGGGGGGCACGTCGGGAATCTGGGCGCGGGCGAGGAGTCCGAGCAGCGCAAGAACGAAGGACACGGGTACCACTGCAGCGGCGGCAATCAGGGCGGACCTTCTTGCGGTGTCGTTGTGCCTGGCGCAGAGCATTCGGGAGTATATGTCTGGGCCCGCCAGATAGGGCAGCCCCACAATGAGCGGATAGAATATGAGCAGTTGGTACCAGCCGAATTCGTGAGACACGGGGAACTGTAGATGCCCCGCCGGCAATGAGCCGAGCGCTGCCGGAGCGGCGGTCCGCAGCGAGACCGCGGCAAGCACGACACAGGCAAGCAACCCCCCAACGAACAGTGTGAGTTGCCACGCGTCGGTCCTGATAACGGAAAGTTGCCCGCCCCAGAACGTATAGAGAACAAAGACCGCCGCCGTCGCGGTTAGCGCAATACTGTAATCGAAGGGTAGTACAGCGCTCAGCAGTCTTGCGCCGGCCTGCATTTGCGCTGACACGACCCCGCACCATGCGATGACGATCATGACCGCCGCGGGAGCGGAGACCCCGCGGCCGTAGGCCCGGCGCAGGATGTCTGGCAAGGTATAGACCTTGAGTGCCCTAACCCTCGAGGCCAGAGTCAGTCCGAACGCCAGCAGTGCGCAGGCGCCTATCAGGGACCACCAGGCCGCTGTCAGGCCGCGCGAGTAGCCCAGGCCGATGATACCAAGGGTTGACGAGGCACCGAACACCGTCGCCACTAGCGATACAGCGATGGCGCGTGTTCCGTACCTTCGTTCGGCTACCCAGTAAGACTCTGCTGATTGATGCCGAGCCGCCCAGCCGAGCCCGAGCATCGTGCACAGATACACGGCTACTATGGCTGCGTCTATCACTGGTCTCTCAGCAGCTCCGCGTGTCCGTTGCTCGGGAGCCCTGATTTGACAAGAGAATGTCGGTCATTCACCCTTCAATCGCCGCTCTCAGAGACTATGGTAGTGTTCACCGACAGTATCAGCTATGCCGCACAGGTGACGGGAATTCAACCCGGTGCTTGGACTGTGCCGCAGAGCGCCACGGCCGACCTCAACGAGCTGCTGCAACGCGTCTACGGCGGCTGCGCGTTCCGAGAATCTAAGCTCGCGCCGGAGCAGCCGTGGCGATACTTGCTTTTAGTCGAGTCGGCTCCGCGCTCGCACTATGACGTGCTAGTGGAAATGAGTCGACAGCAGCGGGGTGTGCCGGGTGGAACACTGTGTCTAGCGGGCGCCGGACGAGACTTCCACGGCTTCAAAGGCCGGCCTTGGTCTGCCCCTCCCGGCAACATCTACCTATCCGCCTACCTTGCACCCGGCCGGCCACTGGAGCACCCGGGCACTAGCCTGACGGTGCTTGCCGTGGTGTCGATGTTGGATGCCATCGACCAGGTTCCGGGTTTGGAGAATCGAGCGGGAGTAAAATGGGTGAACGACATCTTGGTTGACGGTGCGAAAGTCGGGGGTGTCTTGGCCTACACTCAGAGCGATGGAGAGTCCACAGGTGAAGTGGTCCTGGGTATGGGTCTCAATGTCGAGACGCCGCCGCGCGTCGCGGCGACCCCGTTCGTGCCCGTCGCGGGGTCACTTCGGTCCGCCACGGCAGACCCAGATGTATGCACGCAGCGGTACTTGCTTGAGAAACTGATCTTGGCGCTTGGGCGGAACTACGGTGCCCTCATCAAGGGTGAGTACCACGCCCTGTTAGAGCGGTACAAGGGCAGATCTCTGGTTGTCGGGCGCGACATTGTGCTATGCAACGAGGGCTCGGATATGGAGGTGGAGGTCATTGCGGAGGGTCGCGTCGTAGCGCTGGGTGACGACTTGGAACTGCTCCTTGAAGGCTCTGCTGAGCCCTTTTCTAAGGGCAGGCTCATGTTCTCGCCGGGCTGAAGGCTGTGTCGAGGGTGGCCGGCTATTAGCCACTTGGCAGTGCCTGAAGCGGGGGTTAGATATCGACGGGCTCGTTTGCCAAGTGTAGGCGGGTCGGGGGTTCGAGCTGCGGAAACAGCTGTGGCAAGGCCCCGTTTCATTGTGGCTTGAACGTTTGAAAACGAGAGTTGCTACTCCTCGCTATAGGTGCATCTTTGAGGAGTAGATTCACGTAGGAGATATAATCATGGAGACACCTGACCTGTTGATGGTGTGTGTCTCGGCGTTCTCCGCCGTATTTGTGTTGCTTGCACTCCTGGCCGTTGTCATGCGCGTTCTCATCGCAGCATTCCCGGAGAC
>JBDHHP010000019.1:0-45299 GCA_039589275.1 Gemmatimonadota bacterium
GGAGCAAAGATCACGAGAGTTGAGGAGGAAAGATGATATTCACCGAGTCTGGCAAGAAGATTCGGGTCATGTTCACCCCGTTTCGGGATGGACTACAGAGTTCGTTCGGCGGCAAGGTCCGCTTGCAGGATTTTTTGCCGGCCATGGAAGCCTCGGCTAAGGCAGGTATCCGTCACTTCGAGTTTGGTGGCGGCGCTCGCTACCAGGCGCCGTACTTCTACCTCGGTGAGAATCCGTTCGACGACATGCGCAAGATCCGCGAAGCCGTCGGTCCGGATGCAGATCTGCAGATCCTGACTCGTTCGGTCTCGGGAGTGACACTGACGACCCAAAGCATGGAAGGCCTGAAGCTTCAGGCCAAGCTGATGAAGGAGTCGGGCACCACTTGGGACCGTAACTTCGACTACATGAACGACGTGGACAATCTGATCAAGACTGGTCAACCCATCGTGGACGTCGGGATGCACCATCAAGTGTGCATCGCGCTCATGGGATTGCCGTTCCACTCGGATAAGGTCCACACGTCGGAGTTTTACTACAACATCGGAAAACGCCTGCTCGAAAGCGGAATGCGGATCGATAGCATCTGCTTGAAAGACGCCAGCGGCACGACTGATCCGAAGACGATCTACGATACAGCTGTAGCTCTGAAGAAGATCATGCCACCCGAAATGCCGCTCTGGATGCACACGCATGACACCGCGAGCACGGCGGTGTCGTGTTACATGGCCGCGATCGAGGGCGGAGCCAACGGCGTCGATGTGTCGGTCCGGCCGTTTGCCAGTGGCACGGTTCAGCCCGACGCGCGCTCCCTTGCACACGCTCTCAAGGGGACAGGCTACACACTCGACATCGATGTGTCGGTGCTGCCGGAAATCGAGGCCATGCTGAACGATCTGATGAAGGATTACGCTTTCAATCCTACCACTACGACTGCAGACGCACGGGTGCTGGGCTTCCCAATGCCGGGTGGAGCCATTGGACCGAACGTGCACATGATGGTGAAGGCCGGAATCCTCGACAAGTACAGCGACGTGTTGGCTGAGTTCCCAGTCGTCGTGGAAGCCGGGGGTGCGTGGACCAGCGTGACGCCCGGAAGCCAGCAATACTGGCTGCAGGCGTTCAACAATGTGCTGTACGGGCGATGGAAGAAGATCGAGGCCGGCTACGGCAAGGCTGTGCTCGGTTATTTCGGCAAGACACCGCTTCCGTCAGATCCCGAGGTGGTGAAGGCGGCTTCGGAACAGCTGGACTTGCCTGTGTTTGACGGAGATCCCCTCGAGGCTGCTCCCAAGAACATCGAGCCAGCCAAGAAGGCCCTGGAGGAGAGGAATTTGCCGGTTACGGAGGAGAACATCTTCCTCGTGTTGGCCGCGATGGTGCCCGGAAAGAAGATGGAGACCAACGAGGGCATCCGGTTGCTCACCGGAAAGCCGAAGATCGATGTTCCGCTCAAAAAGAAGGAGAAGCCAGCGCCGGCGGCGCCTGCCGCGGCAGTTGCAGCCGCACCGGCATTCACTGGACCAGTAACGACCCGCTGTATAGTGGAGGAGAACGGAGCCAAACGGAACTTCACGGTAACCTTGGAGCCGATCGGGGGCTCTGGGGGCGCGGCCACGGCGGTTGCCGAGGCTCCTCCGGTTGCCGGTACCCAGGTGTTCTCTACGTTCGCCGGCTCGGTCGAGGTAGTAGACATTTTGGTCAAGGTCGGCGACAGCGTCACGAAAGGAACTGCGGTAGCGGCGATCGAGGCCATGAAAGCCAAACACGACATCAAGGCGCCTTGCGATGGCAAGGTGAGCGGGATACACGTTGAGATCGGGGATGAAATCGACTCTTCGAAACCGATCTTGACGCTCTCGTAGCGGGGCCGGCCCATGGAAACGGCCCTGGAACTGCTACGGCAGTCTGGCTTTGCCAATCTGGGAGTTGGCAACTTCGTCATGTACGCGGTGGCCGGGGTGCTCATATACCTGGCCATCACGAAGGAGTATGAGCCTCTTCTGCTGATCCCGATCGGGTTCGGCGCTATCCTCGCAAACCTCCCCTTGGCTGAGATGGGATCGTACGGGGAGGGTATCATTGCCTTGATCTACGAAGGCGGTATCCGCACCGAGCTCCTTCCACCCCTGATCTTTCTCGGCGTGGGGGTACTTACTGACTTCCGGCCGTTGCTGGGTCGTCCGCTGACCTTTTTGCTGGGTGCGTCGGCGCAGCTGGGAATATTCGTTGCGGCTTTGGGGGCGTTCTACTTGCTCGGGTTCAACCACGGTGAGGCGGCGTCAATCGGGATCATCGGCGGCGCCGATGGGCCAACATCGATCTTCCTTACCGCCCAGCTGGCACCCCACCTGCTAGGGCCGGTTGCTGTGGCTGCATACAGCTACATGTCGCTGGTGCCGATCATTCAGCCGCCCATCCTCCGGCTGTTGACAACCAAGGAGGAACGGGCGATCGACATGCCGCAGGCGATCCCAGTATCCAAGACTGCGGCCATCCTGTTCCCGATCGTAACGGGTGTCCTGGCCTCGCTGGCGATACCTTCCGCCGCACCGCTTATCGGAATGCTCATGTTTGGCAACCTGCTGCGCGAGTGCGGTGTGACGGAACGGCTGCGCAAGACCGCTGGCGGGTCGATGATCGACATAGTGACGATCTTCTTGGGAATAGCAGTCGGAGCTACTATGGACGCGGAGCATTTCCTGACGCCTGATACGATCAAGATCCTGATCATGGGCGGGTTCGCGTTCTCGTTCAGCACGGCAGGAGGGATCGTACTTGCCAAGATCCTGAACCTGTTCCGGACGTCGAAAATCAATCCCTGCATCGGTGCGGCCGGTGTGTCGGCAGTCCCGATGGCGGCCAGGGTGGTGCAGAAGTTCGTATCCGATGAGACTGACGGCCAGGTCAATCCTCTCATGCCCGCAATGGGGCCGAATGTGGCTGGGGTGATAGGATCTGCTATTGCGGCCGGCGTATTTCTGACGCTGCTCGGTTAGGGACCTACGGCAAGAGGAGTGTGACTCCCCTCTATCGGGGCCACCCGGTAGGTGGGAGTCGCCGTAGGTGGCTCAGCCGAGCGCCCAATCGACAGCAGAGCGGGCGTGAATCTCCGTTGAATCGAATAGCGGCAGGTCGACGTCCTCCGGACCGACTAGCATTGAAATCTCCGTGCAGCCTAGAACGACTCCATCGGCCCCGTCCCGCCCCAGTTGAGTGATTATGCGGGCGAATTTCTGACGCGAGCCGTCCAAGATCCGTCCCAAGCATAGCTCTTCGTAGATCACGCAGTGTACAGACTCTATGTCTTGCTCACTGGGTACCAACACGTCAACATCGTGCCGGTCTTCCAGTCGTTTACGATAGAAGTCCTGCTCCATTGTGAATCGCGTCCCCAGCAGCCCTACGGTCGACGCTCCCGCTGCCTTGATCCGGCTTGCGACGGCGTCGGCAATGTGGAGCAGCGGGATATCGACTGCGGTCTGAATCTGATCTGCGACCTTGTGCATCGTATTGGTGCAGAGAACTAGGCCCTCAGCGCCTGCAGCCTCAACCGACTTGGCTGCGCGGGCCAGCATCGCTCCAGTCTCATCCCAGTCACCGGTGTGCTGTAGCTGTTCGATTTCATGGAAATCGACGCTGTAGAGCACCAAGTTGGCAGAGTGGAGACCTCCTAGCTCTTCGTTCACGGTCCTGTTTATGATCTGGTAGTACGGCACCGTTGATTCCCAGCTCATTCCCCCCAAGAGACCTATCGTTTTCACTTGCTCGTGCCTCCTATTCCTCGGCCATCAGAACGGTACCTCTGCGACATGCTGGGTCTCGTCCAGCAGGATTGCGTCCAGCAGTTCTCCTTCGGGGACTCGTTCTCGGTCCTCTGGGACGATCATCAGCGCGTCGGCTTGGGCCATTGAAGTGAGAATCCCGGAGCCTTGTGCTCCCGTTAGCCTGGCCACGCGTTGTCCGTTTACGTTCGAGATCGTCACGCGCATGAAGTGTCGCCGGGGAGCTTGCAGCTCGACTGGCTCGCCGAGCAGGACTGGTACTGTACGCCTGAAGGGTAGCTGGAGCCCCATCATTGTGCGGATGGCGGGGCGGGCGAACAACTCGAACGTCACCATGGTACTGACGGGGTTACCGGGCAATCCGATCCACGGGCGGTCGTCGAGAACGCCGAGCGCCACGGGAGCACCCGGTCGCATTCTGACCCGCCAGAATTTCATTTCGGCGCCCATATCCTCGAGGACAGATCGCAAGTGGTCGTGCTCGCCGACACTCACTCCGCCTGATGTGACCAATAAGTCCGCATCCCGGACACTGCTGAGTCGGTCACGCAGGTCCTGCGGATCGTCGCTGGCAATCCCCAGGTAAATGGGTATGGCTCCTGCGCGTTGGGTCATCGCGGTCATCGTGTAACTGTTGGACGATGCGATCTTGGTACCGGCAAGAATCGACTCGCGCTGATCCAGGTCCGCGATTTCGTTGCCGGAAGCGAGGATTGCAACGCGGGGACGGCGAAACACTGGTACGGAGGCATGGGCAATCGACGCCAGCACCCCGATCTGCGGCGGCCCGAGTTGTACGCCTTGGCGCAACACCACAGCTCCTGCTCGAATGTCCTCTCCCCTGAACCGAACGTTGCAGCCCGCGTCGCGGTCACGTTCCATACGTACGGTTTGAGAATCCAACGCCGTGGTGTCCTCCTGACGGATGACGGTGTCAGTCCCAGACGGCACAGGCGCACCCGTGAAGATTCGAGAGCATTGGCCGGCCTGTATCGGAGCGGTCGGGAATTCCCCCGCAAGTATGTACTGTATGATCTCCAACTCGACAGGGCAGCGTCCTCTTACGTCTTCACTGCGCACTGCGTAGCCGTCCATCGCCGAGTTGTCCCATTGAGGAAGGTCTATGGTACTTGCGACGTCATGTGCCAGGACGCGGCCGAGTGCGTGCTCCAGCGGTACTTGCTCCAAGGGCAAGACCCGTGCTGTATCGACGACGATGCGTGCGGCGTCGGTGGGATTCAGCACCGTAGGTACCTCCAACGAATCACTGATCGCTGAGGTCGCGCCACAACTCCTGCGCCCGGGTGAGTTCGGCTGGTGTGTTCACATTGAAGAAGATCGTGGCGGGATCGCCGAAACGTGAGACGTCATCGAGCGAGAACTTGGTGTAGCTCACGGCATCGAGAAATCCAGCGGCCCGGAAGTCCTCTTCTGCGATCCGTTCCCTAATCGGAGTAGCACAGACCGGGGCATAGATGGCGCATAGCGGTTCCACTCCGCTGGCGTCAGCCCGTTCCGCGACGAGCGCTTCGCAACCTTCGGAACGTCGAACCATCTCCTCCAACAACTCAACGGGAACAAACGGCATGTCCCACGCCAACACGAGCACGGGTCCGCTGCCCGCCATCAGTGCTGTGTAGATACCGCCGAGACTGCCGCAGTTCCGAATGGCATCGTGCACGACGGTAAGGTCAGGACGCCAATCGTTGGCCTCTGGAGCATTGGCAATCAGGATCGGTGGCCGTCCGGTAGCTCCGTGGAGCGACTGCGTAACCCGATCGATGATTCGCTCTCCACCAACCTCCTCGAGGCCTTTTGGCTGACCGCCGAAGCGGCTTGAAGTGCCGCCCGCCAGTATCGCTCCGCGCACGCTTATCACCTCCGTCCCGCTTAGCTAGTGTCTATTCTTGCGGCTTTCCTCTGTACTCAGCGTACAGTGAAGGATCCTCCTGAACGCGCACACACTCGAGGCTGACTCCCGCGGGCAGACGTGGCTCGATTCGCCCCCACACGAACACGGCAAGTGCCTCTGCCGTTGGGATCTGCTTCCCAAAGGCGAACTCGGGGACGTCGAGGTTCAGATGGCGATGGTCTAGGCGGTCGGTTATCTCGGCGTGGAGAATCTCGTCCAAGTCGGCGAGATTCACGACCATGGCCGTCTCCGCATCCAGCCTGCCCGATACGGTAACGTGGCACTCGTAGGAATGGCCGTGACCGTGTTCATTGGCACATTTCCCAAAAGATGCGGCGTTCCGTTCGGCGGACCAGTCTGGACGGAAGTATCTATGGGCTGCGGCAAACGGCACAACCCGAGTGAGTCGGACGATGTTGGTCACGCTATGAAGATACGAAACCTAGAACCTGATGCCCAACCCAAAGAATAGCGTCGGGTGGTGAGTCCACTCCGAATCGTCCTGCGTGAGGGGGTTCAGGACCGGAGGGGAGTCGGGGTCGTTGGTGGGAGACTCGAAGAACACGCTTGGGTACGTCAGGCGCCATATGATGTCGCGCGCCTCCAACCGAAGCAGCAGACGTCGGCCAGGGTGTATCCGGACGCCGATCTGTGGTCCGGTCAGGAAGTGAATTCCGAAGTTGAAGTTGCTCAACGAGTCGGCTGCTACCTCCGTGCCTATGGCCAGACCCATGGTCAGTCCTGCGTAGGGCAGCAGGCCATTCCATGTCTTTTCTCCGGTAAGGCGCAGCACAATGCCCGTCTGAGCCAGCAGCACAGTCTGACGCGCGGTCCCCACGACTCGGTCGTCGGCTCCCTGGGTGGGGTCGATCGGTAGGCGCTGCAGGTCGGAAAAGGCGATGTCTCCTGTGAGATCAAGGGCCGCCGTCAGCCCAAAGTCGGCCCTGATCCCCATCAACATGCCATCAGTTGGCCCAACTCCCGCTGACCCAGCCGAGCCACCCAGGTAACCGGTCTGCAAGGAAATCCACTTGTTGCCAGCTAGATTCCGATATGGTGATGATCCAGGTGGGTGTCCCACTTGAGCCGAAACCGCACCCAGAGGTAAGACGCAACACGCGATGGTAACGATAGACAGAATTCGTTTCAGTATGCCACGCTCGAGGTTTGACATCCGGCGCGTGCCCTCCTACAATGCGCAATCCGATGTGAAGAATGAGGCAATCTAGCCGCCTCCCCCAGCCGCTACCAGCCCACATTGTCGCACTAGCGATCGTGGCCGGGGCTGTCTCTGGATCCCTTGAGGCTCAAGAGCAGTATCGCGTTGTGCGCTCGGAGAACTTCCGGAGATCAGCGTCAGCGTCCGCCCCGATTCTTGGCAGGCTGGCCCCCGGCACTCAATTGGCTATCGGTCCCTCTCAGGGCCGTTGGCTTCAGGGGACGCTTGAAGGATGGATCTGGGTGCCCTCGGTACAACGGACCAGTCTGGAGGGTTACGATCTCCGCTTGGGCGAAGCGGGCGGAGAGAACCTCAGAGGCTCACCCAACGGCACAATCTTGGCCCGTCTCTCGCAAGGAACTCTGCTCGAGGAGATATCGCGCGACGCAAACTGGGTCCGTGTGCGCCGCAGCGGGTGGATCTGGGCGGAATCGCTCGAACCGGTCGGTGCTGGCGGAAGCGGAGCACGTCAAGGTGGGGAGGAGAGCGTCGCCGCATTTGCCAATGACTCTGGCGCGCGTCTCGACCGGGCTGTGGTGTCTCACGAGGCAACGTTGGCTCGAGTGCCGGAAGGGGATGTGGCTGGGACTCTGCAAGCTGAGACACCCGTTAGGGTGTTGGCGCGCTCCGGCGAATGGGTCAGGATACAGACCGAGGGCTGGGTTCGCGAAGACGACCTGAGCTCTGCGGCCGCTGGAGTGCTGGAAGGAGTGAGCGGAGCCGAGGTTCGGGCCCGGCCGGATGAGTTCGAGGGCAAGCTGCTACAGTGGACTCTCCAGTATCTCGCGGTTCAGGAGGCAGACGAACTGCGCGGGGAGATTCCTCTGGGACAACCGTACATGCTGGCTCGCGGTCCATTGCCCGAGGCAGGCTTCGTCTATGTGGTTCTTCCCTCGGACATGGTGGAAGAAGTGCGGAGGCTAGCGCCGGTTGCCCAGGTCGTGGTAATCGGGCGGCTGCGAGTCGCGCGCTCGCGATACCTTGGCAATCCTGTTCTAGATCTGGTGGATCTCGCTGTTCGCGAACCTTAGAGGCAGTCGAAATGGACGAGAAACTGAAGACGAAAATAGACCAGAAGCTTGAGGAGTACTCCGACGAGCAAGCTCGACAGCTGCTGGATTACATGGAGTTTCTTGAGTCGAAGCAAAACCGCAGCTCCCGACCCCGCTCGACGTTTGAGAAGCTGGCTGACAACGTCGAGGGAACGCTGCGCGGAAGCAGCATTGGAGGGGCTGCAATCAAGGGCACCTCACAAGTATTGGACGCGGCCGGCGAACTGATGCGCGGTGTCGTCTCGGCAGGCCGGTCCGTGCTGGATGAGCTGCAGCGGCTGGAGGAGGAGGCTGCAGCGGCCGCCAAGCGCGAAGAACAGGCCCAGGGCGGTTCGGAGAATGAAAGGGCTGAACCTGAGTCACAGGACGCAGCCGGTGATTCTGACATGACTGACGATGGTGCCGGTGAGCAAGAAACGGTTGGCAACCAAGACGATACTAAGACAGACGAGAAGCCGGGTTGACCCAAAGGTAGCCGCCCCGCTACCTTGGGCTATGGAACACCTTTATCGACCATTGCCACCCGTCACGCACATGCGCGGCGGGTTTTTCTGTATCGAAGAGGGATGGAATGAGTAGGCTACGCTCGGGTTACGCGCTCACTTTTGACGATGTGCTCCTGGTCCCGCGGCACTCGAAGGTGCATCCCAAGGACGTGAGCTTAGCATCTCAGTTGACGCGGGAGATCACACTCAACATCCCGTTGATCTCCGCCGCGATGGATACCGTGACTGAAGCCGAGATGGCGATTGCCATGGCGCGGGCAGGCGGCATCGGGGTCATTCACAAGAACATGACCATCGAGCGTCAGTCTGCTGAAGTGGATCGCGTAAAACGATCCGAGAGCGGGATGATCCTGGATCCCATCACACTGGGACCTGACCGACCGCTTCGCGAAGCTGCTACCCTAATGCAGCGGTTCAGGATCTCTGGCGTGCCAATAGTCGACGACCGTGGCCATCTCGTCGGTATCATCACGAACCGTGACCTCCAGTTCGAACGCAACATTGAGCAGCCGATTGACGAGGTAATGACCAAAGAAAACCTCATCACGGCCCCGGTGGGAACGACGTTGGATGAAGCCGAGCGGATTCTCGGTGAGCACCGCATCGAGAAGCTGCCCGTCGTAGACGAAGAAGGTCTGCTCAAGGGCCTGATAACGGTGAAGGACATCCATAAGCGCCGCTTGTTTCCCAACGCCAACAAAGACGAGCATGGCCGTCTCCGTGTTGCGGCGGCTGTGGGCATCGGAGAGGAAGGGAGCGCGCGCGCTGCGGCCCTCATGGACGCTGGTGTCGACGCAGTGGTAATCGACTCGGCTCACGGTCACTCTGACAACGTGCTCGACACAGCTGCTGTGCTGCGGGAGTCGTTGCCAGACGCGCAACTGATCGCCGGCAACGTTGCGACGGCTGCAGGAGCGGCCGGTTTGGCGGAAAGAGGGGTGGATGCGATCAAGGTCGGCATTGGGCCTGGATCGATCTGTACCACCCGAGTCGTCACCGGAGTGGGAGTGCCGCAGATCACTGCCATCTTCGATGCGGTGCAGGGAGCGCGTGACGTTCCAGTCATAGCGGATGGCGGAGTGAAATACTCGGGTGACGCGGTGAAGGCGCTTGCTGCTGGCGCTTCATGCGTGATGCTGGGGTCGATGCTCGCCGGTACCGAAGAGAGTCCGGGCGAGAGCTTCTTGCTCGAGGGCCGTCGATTCAAAACCGTTCGAGGTATGGGTTCGCTCTCAGCGATGGAGGAAGGGTCGGCAGACAGGTATTTCCAGGAAGGCGATGTTGGTGTGAGAAAACTCGTCCCAGAGGGTATTGAGGGGCGGGTACCATACCGCGGACCCGTGGGCGACGTGATATACCAGATCGAAGGCGGCATTAGGAGTGGCATGGGATACTGCGGTGCGACGACGATCTCCGAACTGTGCGTGGAGACCGAGTTCCAGCAAGTGACTACTGCGGGTCTGCGCGAATCGCACCCGCACGATGTAGTCATCACTAGGGAGGCGCCGAACTACAGCCTCTAGACTCTTGAGCTAAGCCCGGTTTTAGCATCGCTGTCCTGTGCTTTCGACGCTTGACACAATGCGGCTGGGCCCTACTGTTCACCCCCAGCCGTACCCTCATCACGCGGCGTGGGTATGAGGCCCGAGAGAATCATGCTTCTCCACCGTGCGATCGTGCGCCACGCGATCGCGCTGGCGAGGGGAAGGGCGACCTAAACCGGTTGCCGATCAACAGGAGATCTACATGGACTTCATGACCACCCTCACCGATACGATCCTAGCCATTAACCAGTTCGTGTGGCAGCCGGCCGCCATGCCGATCGTTCTCATCGTCGTGGGACTGTGGCTCACTGTGCGGAGTGGATTCGTCCAGATCCGCCGGTTCCCCATGGCAGTGAAAAGAACGATCGGCGGCGCGTTCAGGCACCATGAGGGCGAGAAGGGCACGATCACCCCGTTTCAGGCGCTATCCACGGCCCTCGCGGCAACCGTGGGGAATGGGAACATCGGTGGCGTTGCTACCGCGATACTCGTGGGCGGCCCAGGGGCAATCTTCTGGATGTGGATCACCGCCACGGTCGGCATGGCCACCAAATACGCGGAGGCAGTGCTAGGGGTGCATTTCCGCGTTAGGCGTGAGAGTGGAGAGCTGGCGAGTGGTCCCATGTACTACATCTCCCGTGGCGTGCCCAACGCGCAGGTGGCACGCATCCTGGCCATCATGTTCGCCTTCTTCGGTGCGGCAACAGCCTTGCTGGGAACTGGGAACATGGCCCAGTCAAACACCATTGCGCGCACTTTTGTCGAGGCTGTGCGAGCGAATCTGAGTGTCGATCTGCCACTGTGGGTACCGGGGTTGATAATCACCGTTTCAGTTGGATTGGTGCTGCTCGGCGGCATCAAGCGGATTGCGGCCACGGCTGAAGGACTCGTGCCGACGATGATAGTCATCTACATTACGACCGCGATTGCCTACATCGTCCTGAACATCGACGGGGTGCCTCGGGTGTTCGCTATGATCGTGAGCGAGGCCTTCACTCCGTCGGCCGCTGTGGGCGGCTTCATCGGCGCGTCCTTTGCGCGTGGCGTGGCGGCGGGCACCAGCCGGGGCGTTCTCTCGAATGAGGCTGGTCTCGGATCCGCTCCCATCGCACACGGCATAGCCGACGTGAAGCACCCCGTGGAGCAGGGCACGGTTGGCGTCTTTGAGGTCTTTGTAGACACCATCGTAGTCTGTTCTATGACCGCGTTCGTGATTCTCGATTCGGGTCTGTGGACCCAGGGGATCTTCCAGGACGCCAGCGGTGACCTGACCTCGGCGGCAATGAACCAGACGATCCCGTTTGCATCGATAGTGGTTGCGCTATCCAGTTTCTTGTTCGGTTTCTCGACCCTGATCGCCTGGTGCTATTACGGAGAGAAGTGCGTGGAGTTCCTGTTCGGCTCTGGCATAATCAGACCGTACCGATTGCTCTTTGTTGCCTTGATAATGGTAGGATCAGTCGCTTCAGTGCCGATGGTCTGGGCGTTGGGAACTCTACTCAACGGTTGCATGGCGTTCCCCAACTTGATAGGACTGGCGTTCCTTGGCGGTACGGTGGCCATGTTGACCAATGACTACTTCTCGGGGGAGAAGAAACACCCGACAGGCTCGGCAGAGCGAGCGCTGTAGGCTGGTTGGGTAATGGCTGAGGGGGGCCCGGTTGGGTCTGCCCTGGCGCTGAAGGGCGTGATATGTCTCCGAGAGCCATAGCCGTGCCGGTTGCCCGCCGTAAAGCAGCTCGGGAAATCGCGGCGACATTCGGCCCGAGAATGCGGGTTGCGCTCACTACCCATGTGAACGCAGATGGCGATGGGTGTGGCTCGGTCGTTGCTCTGTGGCACCTGCTGACCGCTCAGGGAGTCCGTGCGGCCATTACGAACCCGACACCGTTTCCCGAGCGGTATCAGTTCCTCCTCGACGGTGCCCAAGGCGCTGACAAGACAGCAGCGGCGGTCAAGCACTTGGAGAAGGCCGATGCGGTCGTGGTACTCGACATCTCAGACTTGGGCCGGCTGGGTCATCTTGGTCGCGTGATCGATAAGTCGACCGCTCCGGTGGTTTGCATCGATCACCACAGTAGCTCTGGTACGCTCCCCCCTGGGCCTAGGCTAGTCGACGCCACCGCTTGCGCCACTGGCGAGTTGATACATGACTTGTCGCAAGCATGTGGCTGGAAGCTGAACGCTTCCGCAGCCAGAGGATTGTACGTCGCCATCATGACTGATACTGGTGGCTTCCGCTTCAGCAACACCTCTCCGCGGGCTCTTCGGGTCGCAGCATACCTGCTGGCCAAGGGGGTCGACCCGGAAGAGATGTACCGGCAGGTGTACGCCAGCGAATCCGAGGGCCGAATCAGGCTGATGGGTGAGGTGTTGGAGACGTTGGCTGTTGAAGAAGATTGTGGCCTCGCTTGGGTCACAGTTCCTAGTGGCGCCCTAGAGCGGTACGGGCTTTCGCCTGACGACCTGGAGGGGGTAGTCGAGTTCCCGAGAAGTGTGAGGGGCGTTCGTCTGGCGCTGCTGTTCCGTCCCCTTGCGAATGGGCGTGTCAAAGTGTCGTTCAGATCCAAGGGCGACGTTGATGCCGCTCAACTCGCCGAGCATTTCGGCGGAGGTGGACACAAAAAAGCCGCTGGCGCATCTGTCGCCGGTCACATGAGCGAAGTACAGGAAGTTGTGCTGGCGGCGGCTCGAGCCGTGCTCACCTAACGTAGTTGCCCCATTCAAATCGCATCTCTATCATTCGAGACCATGACTGAAAACAAGCTGCAAG
Organism: Gemmatimonadota bacterium; assembly: GCA_039589275.1. Lineage (GTDB taxonomy): Bacteria > Gemmatimonadota > Gemmatimonadetes > Gemmatimonadales > GWC2-71-9. The sequence continues at coordinate 12,792 of JBDHHP010000019.1, forward strand.
CTCTCGTAGCGGGAGCGCTCACGAACGTGCGGAACCCGCGTGTGGACAATGACGTCATATCTGCGGGCATGATCAGGGACCTCGAGATCAGTGAGAGAGGTCATGTCTCGTTTACCTTCGTGCTGGGGCGTGACGATCCAGCAGCCTTGGTACGTGAGGCTCGCAAGGCCATCAAAGCGATTGACGGTGTGACCGATGTATCGGTCGAGGTGGTGGAGCCAGCAGAGCAAGGTGAGGGTGGTCCCGGTTCGGTCAGCAGGCCGGCGGCGCCGTCTCAGGCCCCGCAGCAACGGGCGTTTGACAATCTCGGTACCATTGTGGCCATCTCGAGCGGTAAAGGTGGAGTCGGCAAGTCCACCGTCGCAGCGAACCTCGCCACCGAACTGGCCAATATGGGGAAAGAGGTCGGGTTGATGGACGCCGACATCTATGGTCCCAACATCCCCACGATCTTTGGTGTAACGGAGAAGCCGAAAGCGGCAGAGGGGAGGATCTTTCCGCTGGAAAAGTACGGCGTGAAGCTCATATCTCTCGGTCTCTTAGTGGATCGGGAGGCGCCGGCGATCTGGCGTGGCCCGATAGTCGTGAAGATCATAAGTCAGTTCTTGCAGGACGTGCACTGGGGCGAGCTGGACTACTTCTTGGTGGATCTCCCGCCGGGAACAGGAGATGCCCAGCTTTCACTGTCGCAGACGGTTCAGTTGGGCGGTGCCTTGATTGTCTCTACTCCGCAAGAGATGGCGATTGGCGATGCGCTGCGTGGAGCGAAGATGTTCGAGCAGGTCGGTGTGCCGGTGCTGGGTATTGTGGAAAACATGAGCTACTTCGTCTGCCCACACTGCGAGAAACAGACTGACATCTTCCGAGAGGGTGGAGGACAACGTCTTGCAGACGAGCTCGGCGTTCCACTTCTCGGTCGCATCCCGCTGCAGGCGCGCATGGCTAATCTCGCAGACGAAGGCAAGCCGATCGTGGTTGCTGAGCCTGAATCACCGGCGGCGGTAGCAATGAAGGAACTGGCACGGCGCGTGGTCGATGAGGCTGGAAGCACCTCCTTATCGCAACCCACCATCACAGGGTAACGACAGCGGTGTGTGTCATCGCCCCGCCACGGTCACGCGTTGGCATCCCGTAGCGGGTCCAGGAATTCCCTCAACTCAGCTCGCGCGCGGTGGATGTATGTCTTCACCGTGCCAAGCGGCAGTTCCAGCATCTTGGCGATCTCCTCGTAGGGTCTCCCCTCCACGTGACGTAGCACGATGCACGATTGGTATTCCGGCCGAAGTCGGCTTATGGCGTGCTCGATTGCCGAACCGAGTTCGCGCGCCACGAGTTCCTCGAGTGGTGACTCTGTGGTGTCGCCAATCTGCAGTGCTGTTGCTTCGATTCGATCCGCAGTGGTTGCGTCGGGTCCTCCTTCAAGCGACAAGGTGTCGAGTTCCTTCTTCCGTAGATGATCAATGGCTTGGTTGTTCGCGATCTTGAAAACCCATGAGGAGAACTTGAACTCGGGTCGGTAACGCTCCAACGCATTCAGCACCTTAACAAATGTCTCCTGTGCCAGATCTTCTGCCAATTCACGATCGCGTACCATCCGGTAGATCAACGAGAATACGGGACGTTGATAGCGGCGCACGAGCTCGCGGTGGGCGGGTTCAGCACCGTCGCGCGCGCGTTCAACCACCTCTTGATCGGTGGCGGTAGCTAGATCTAGCGGTGCGGCCATCGTGGCTTGGTGTTTCTAGGTCGAATCATGGTCCCCGAAGTTTCGGTTCCCAGCGTTCTTGCGGCAAGTTTGAGCGCACCGGTATGTTTCGCGCCTATGTCAACGACCATGCCCGAGCTCGACAACGCTGATGGTTCGGCGAAGCGCTCATTCGTCCGCGAGATGTTCACTGCGATCGCGCCGCGCTACGATCTCTTGAATCACGCCTTGAGCTTCAACATCGATAGACGCTGGCGGCGACTAGCGGTTGACCAGCTCAATTGGGAAGCTGCGCCCAGGGGCACGTATCTCGATCTCTGTGCTGGCACTTTTGACCTCGGCGCGGAGTTGATCAAGCGGCAAGAGTTCAAAGGAGGTCTGATCTGTGCCGATTTCGTCGTTGACATGCTGGAGATCGGACGGCGCAAGACACCGGCTGCCCGGGCCGTTGGCGCCGATACACTGGACCTGCCGTTCCAGTCAGCACACTTCGATGGATGCACCGTAGGATTCGGTGTCAGGAACTTGGTAGATATCCGGGCCGGACTTGCAGAGATCGCGCGAGTCCTGAAGCCCGGTAGACGTTTGGTCATTCTCGAGTTCTCAACTCCAAAGACGTGGCCGGTCAAGCCGATGTACCTCTTCTACTTCAAGCACGTTCTCCCAGTCATTGGTCGAGTAGTATCCAAACATATGACTGCCTATAGTTACCTGCCATACTCGGTGCAACGATTTCCAGAGGACGAGTCGTTCCTTGAGCCGTTTAGGGTAAGTGGGTTCAGGGATGTGCGGCAAAAGCGTCTAACCGGTGGAATAGCAACCATCTATTGGGGCGTGGCCGAATGAGCATCGACAGCTTGCGCGAATTCCTTGCGGCGCTGCAGCGAGAGAACGAACTCGAGGTTGTGCGGCGACCGGTGTCAGTGATCCGAGAGATTGCAGAGATCGCAGATCGTTGTATGAAGATGGCGGGCGGTGGACCCGCGTTGCTGTTCGAGCAACCGGTGCTGGAAGGTGGCTCAAAGAGCGCCATTCCCGTCGGAATCAACCTGTTTGGGTCGATGCGACGTATGGCACTGGCGTTGGGGGTAGATAATCTTGACGACATCGGTTCGCGCATCGAGGAACTCATCAAGCTCAAGGTGCCGGAGGGTTGGCGTGAGAAGATCGCGCTGCTACCCAAGATAGGTGAAATAGCCAAGTACCCGCCCCGGATTGGATCCGGCAGACCGCCGTGTCAGCAGATTGTAATGCATGGCTCAGAGATCGACCTCGGCGCACTCCCGATAATCACGTGTTGGCCTGAAGACGGTGGTCCCTACATAACGCTGCCGCAGGTGGTAACCAGGGATCCGAAGTCCGGAGTGCGGAACGTCGGCATGTATCGCATTCAGGTCTTGGAGAGGGACTTACTCGCGATGCACTGGCAGCGGCACAAAGTTGGCGCGGCTCATTGGCGGGAGATGGCCGCGCGCGGCGAGAAGATGCCTGTGGCGATAGCGCTTGGAGGTGACCCGGCCTCGGTGTATGCGGCTTCGGCACCGCTACCTCCCAATATCGACGAATATGTCTTTGCGGGGTTCCTGCGGAACAAGCCAGTGAGATTGGCGAAGGCCGTTACCTGCGATCTCGAGATCCCGGCTCACGCCGACCTCGTGATCGAGGGATTCATCGATCCGGTAGAAGACCTCGTTACCGAGGGGCCCTTCGGAGACCACACAGGTTACTACTCGTTGGCAGATCTCTACCCGGCGGTGCACGTCACTGCGGTCACCGTGCGGGAGGATGCGGTCTATCCGGCTACGATAGTGGGACGGCCTCCGATGGAGGATTACTACTTGGGACACGCGACAGAGCGCATCTTCCTTCCGCTGCTCAAGCTGAACCTCCCGGAGGTGGTCGATTACCACATGCCGGCGGCGGGCGTCTTCCACAACCTGGTGTTCGTCAGCATCGACAAGCAGTACCCTGGGCATGCCTGGAAGGTAATGAACGGGTTGTGGGGCCTTGGGCTGATGTCGTTGGCCAAGTTGATCGTGGTGGTTGACAGAGATGTGAACGTTCGGGACTCCGACGAGGCATGGTGGGTCGCGCTGAACAACATCGATCCGGAAAGGGACATTCGTTTCACCATGGGCCCTGTCGACGTACTCGACCACGCTTCGCGCGCGTTCACTTACGGGTCGAAGATGGGGATCGATGCGACCGAGAAATGGAAAGAGGAGGGGTTCAATCGGGAATGGCCACGGAAGATCGTGATGGATGACGAGACAAAGAAGCGAGTCGACGAGATCTGGCCGTCGCTCGATCTCAATCGCTAGGCGTGCCGAGTAAGTGCAGACTCCGGGCGTGGATGGACAGACTATTGCTGGAAACTCGCTATTAACCAGGTACGCAAACCTGGTCAAGCTGCCTCACACCGTCTTTGCTCTGCCGTTCGCGCTGGTAGGTGTGGTGTACGCATCGCGCAGCGCCGTCGTGACGCCGGTCGACATCGGCCTGGTCCTCATTGCGTTCACTGCGGCGCGCTTCAGTGCTATGGCATTCAACCGGCTAGTCGACTATCGGTTCGACGCCCTGAATCTGCGCACCAGAGACAGGGAGATACCAGCCGGCCGCGTCTCGCCATACCAGACAGGGGTGGGGGTCGCGGTAGGTGCGATGGTGTTCGTGGCCGCGGCAGCGCTACTCAATCACGTATGTCTGTTGTTGAGCCCGCTAGCCCTGGCGTGGATCCTCGGATACAGCTTCACCAAGCGATTCACCAGTTGGACGCACCTCTGGCTGGGAGCTGCCCTGGCAATCGCCCCTGTCGGGGGATATCTAGCGGTGACGGGAACCTGGAGCACGCCATGGTGGCCGCTGGTCGTGTTGGCATGCTCCGTCCTCATTTGGGTGGCTGGTTTTGACATATTCTATGCGCTGCAGGACGAGGAATTCGACCGGGACACCGGTCTGTACAGCGCCGTAGTGCTACTGGGCCAGCACAGCAGCATACTCCTCGCTAAAGTGTTACATGGCATCACTTTATTAGGGCTCGTCTTGTTCGGAATTGGTGCCCGTCTGGGAGCCGTCTACTTCGTCTCCATCGCCATGGCTGCCGGTCTGATAGCGTGGGAGCACAGGCTGGTCCAGCCGGGAGACATGAGTAGGTTGAATGCCGCGTTTTTCCGCATGAATGGCGTCATCAGTATCGTCGTGTTCCTGGGAGTTCTGGGAGATCGTATCTGGTGACCAGGTCAGGTGAGCCTGAAGTGGCAGCTTCGGCTCGGGAATGGAGAATACGATGATGCACCCGTGGGTACTAGCTGTAACCGGAGCGTCGGGCGCTCCCTACGCAATCCGTCTCCTCGACGTGCTGGCGCGCGCTAAGGTGCCGGTTCAGTTGATTGTGAGCCACCACGGCTGGCGGTTGCTGAGCACCGAATCGGGTGTGGGGACGCCCGAACAACTACAGGAGGCGACCGGCGGCGATTGGTCCAGTATCACGGTCGCAGACGACGATGACCGAGGCGCCGCTCCCGCGTCGGGATCGGCTAGGACCTCGGGGATGGTGATCTGTCCCTGCTCAATGGGCACGGTCTCGGCGATTGCGCTCGGCACTAGCAGATCGTTGGTGGAACGGGCGGCGGATGTAGCGCTCAAAGAGGGGCGGCGGTTGATCCTCGTGCCGCGCGAGACACCGCTCTCGTTGATTCACCTAAGGAACCTGACAGCGGCCGCCGAGTGCGGCGCCACCGTAATCCCGGCTGCACCAGGATTCTATAATCGGCCCAGCAGCATCGAGCAGTTGATCGACTTCATCGTACAGCGGGTACTGGACCACATGGATGTCGCGGTCGACTTGGTACCGCGCTGGAGTGGAGAAGCCTAGTGCGTATTGGAGTTGTGTCGGACACGCACGGCAGACTCCCTGCGGCGGTGTTCGAGCTGTTCCGAGGGGTAGATCAGATATTGCACGCTGGCGACATAGGATCGCCCGACATTCTCGTTGAACTCGAAGCGCTGGCACCGGTGACGGCCGTGTACGGCAACGTCGATGGCTTCGAGATCAGAGACCGTTGTCCCAAGGTGGCTATGCTGGAACTCGAGGGGATCAACACGGTGGTCACTCACGGGGATCAGTTCGGATCACCGACACCGGTGGATTTGCGGTCAGCTTTTCCTGCAGCAGAGCTGATCGTGTACGGGCACACTCATAGACCGATACTCGAGCTGCTGGATCGCACCGTGACCGTCATCAACCCGGGCAGCGCGGGAATGAGCAGCAGAGGGGCGGGTCCCTCCGTTGCCATAGTGGAGATGGAGGCGGGGTTGCCGCCGCGCGCTAGGCTGGTTGCTCTAAGTACGGGCAGCGACTAGATAGGCCATGTAGCACAAGAAGCCGCACAGAAGGATCACGCCGTCCCAGCGACCCACCTTGCGTCCCACCCACATGAGCGGCAGCATCGCAGCAGAGAAGGCCAGCACAACCCAAGTATCGATTACCGCAGGCTGTGGAACCGGTACGGGCCGAATCGCGGCTGTGGTACCAAGCACGGCGAGTAGGTTGAACAAGTTGGAGCCAATGACGTTGGCCAGGGCGATCTCTCGCTCACCTTCCTTGGCGGCCACGATGCTGGTGGCCAGTTCGGGGAGACTCGTTCCCATCGCAACTATCGTTAGACCAATGATGCGTTCTTCCACCCCCCAAGACCTGGCGATTCCCACCGCGCCGCGCACCACTTGGTCAGCTCCGAGCAGCAACGCGGCGATGCCGAGTACAAGCAAGGTCATGTTCTTTCCCCAAGCCACCGCCGCGCCTTCCTTCAGGTGCGCCGTTCTCTGCACGTCACGTTGGATTGCAGCGATCTCGTCATCCACCGCCTCGTGCCCGGACAACCAGATCACATAGACAGTGAACAACACCAGTAGGACTATGAGGGCCGCGCCTTCTATATGGTCGATGAGGTGATCCCTTCCCAGCAAGACGACGAGCACAGCCACGAAGAGCATAAACGGGTATTCGATCCGGATAGTCTGGCGCCTGACTGCGAGTGGTGCCACGATCGCGGAAATACCGAGAATCATCCCAATGTTGAAGATGCTGGACCCGATGATGTTGCCGTACGCCAGATCCACCGCCTCGCGCTTCGCTGCCCATACGCTCACGGCCATCTCGGGCAGACTCGTGCCCATAGCTACAACCGTGAGACCTACGACCGTCGCGGACAGCCGCGCGAGCAGCGCGAGTCTCGTGGCTCCCCGCACCAAGAAGTGACCGCCAGCGAACAACACAACTAGTCCGACAACGAGTTGGGTTATGAGTATCAGCATTGGCCAGGACGCCCTGACGCGAATGCGACGGCCGAATCTCCCCGTAACCAATCGTCGAACGAGATGGTGCGTCCGAAGGCACCCGGTCGACGGCGGAACCACTGCAGCACAAGCAGCATCTCGTCGATGGCAGCCATGGGAACGGCACCAGGCGACGGGGCCCACTGAGCATGTTCTGCCACCAGTGCCCGGAAAGCCTCCTGCTCGATGGGTGTTCGCGGAGCTGGAGCGGCCGCACGAACCGTTGCGTGGTTCACTATGTAGGCTCGGTCGTCGCCATAGGTGCCAGGATCCAGATACACGAATGTGAGAGCTGCTAATGCGGCGCGGGACCTGGTCGAAGCGGAGAGTAGCCACTCGAGATGCTCGAACTTGCCGCGCCACCACGCTGCACGCTCGAAGTCGTCCTGCTCACTTGCGTGGGTCATCTCTTCTACGACGCGGTCGAGTGGTGCTATCGCCCTCGCTTCGAGAAAGGCAACTGCCGTCTCAACCCGTGATTTGTAGTCACACTCGCTCACTAGTCCGGCACATGGTCCGGCACATAGCTGCAGCTCGTGACGAATGCAGAGCGCGTGCTGGCCGGCATTGAACAGGTCTCCTTGCTCCGGGAATGCCATTGGCATCCGTAGTGCGCAGTCACGCAGGCCCAATAGGTCATTCAGCGCCCGGACAGACTCCCTGAGCCTGCCGACTGCGGTGAAAGGACCGTAATGCATAGTCCCGTCTGGCCCAGGTGTATTGCCGACGTAGATCTTGGGTGCCGGGCCCGGCGACACCTTGACGAAGCCGATTCTCCGGCTGCGGTTCATCCGCACGTTGAAAGCTGGCCGGTACCGCTGGATCTGGCGCATCTCGCCGAGCAGAGCCGCAAACTCAGACGGCATCTCGTCCCACTCTATGTTCTCTGCAGCGTTCAAGATGCGGGCCTGCTTGTCATCTGGGTAGCGGGCTCTGAAGTATGACAGCACGCGGTTGCGTAGGCGCTTAGCCTTGCCGACGTAGATGACCCTGCCAGTCGGATCGAGCATTCTGTAGACTGCCGGACGATTCTCTGCCAGCGCCAGTACTCTCCGTCGCAGTTGGGTGTGATCGGTCAGCCGCAGTGGAAGTGTCGCTGTCATGTCAGCCCGCTGAGCCCTGGCATCGCCAACAAAAGGTCGTCGCGCGTCCGTCGATCGCGTGGGTAGTGGTCAGAAGAGTGCCGCAGTTCACGCACGGTAGGCCACCCCTACCGTAGGCTTTGAGAAGCTTCTGGAATGAGCCTTCTTCTCCTGTGCCGGTGCGATAGTCCCTGAATGTAGTCCCTTCGAACTCAATCGCCTCGGTCAGGACCGCCGTGGTTTCGCGGTGGAGACGGGCGATGCTGTCGTGATCCAGTCGATCGGTTCTACGCGATGGGTCGACCCGGGCCCGGAAGAGCGCTTCGTTGGCGTAGATGTTACCCACTCCGGCCAGGCGGGTTTGATCCATTAGAACCTTCTTGATTGCCTGTCTGCTTCCCCGAAGCCGTTCTGTGAACGCGTCGACATCAAACTCACTCTCGAGCGGCTCGGGTCCGATGCGGGCAGTATAGGCTTTCCATTCCCTATCTTTCAACAGCCAGATCGTGCCCAGCCGCCGCACGTCGTGGTACAGGAATCTCCCGCGGCGACCAACCCTGGCCTCGAGCACCACATGGCGGCTTTCCGCTTCATCTGGTGGTCTGTCGTAGACCATCAGTCTACCAGTCATACGTGGTTGAATGACCAGGCGCAGTCCATTCTGCAGCAGGACTACCGCGTGCTTGGCGCGACGCGAAACGGCTTTGACGCGCTGCCCGTCGAGGGAGTTGAGCAGGCGGCGTTTGCTCACGCGGCGCAGCACGTCGGTCTTGTGGAGCTTGGGGTCTTTGAGGGTGCGCCCTTCCAGGCGCTGGGCCAGATCGCGGACGATGGTCTCGACTTCAGGCAGCTCCGGCACGAGCTACCTCGCGCCAGGCGATGTCCCGGCGGAAGACCTTTCCCTCAAAGTCAATCACGTCGGCTAACTCGCGGCTACGCGCCACCGCGGTGGGAACGTCCGGCCCCATGCCGGTGGCACAGAGTACCCTCCCACCGGCCGTGCGGAGCACACCCGCCTGGTCCAGCTTCGTCCCGGCGTGAAACAGGATGGTATCGGCGGGAAGGTCTTGGGGTATCGTTATGGCCGCGCCTTTGACGGGAGCAGAGGGATACCCGGGAGAGGCAAGGACGGTCGTCACCGCTGCCTGTGTGGCGGGGCAGCCTTGGGTCTCAGGCTGCCACTGCTCCCGGCCTGCGATCCGCCACATGTGGTCTGCCAAGTCGATATCGGCGACGGGGAGCACCACCTGGGCCTCGGGATCTCCGAATCGACAGTTGAATTCCAGCACTCTCGGTACCCCATCTTCGCCAACCATGATCCCGGCGTACAACACGCCTCTGTACCGTGCTCCCAGTTCGCCCATCCGGGCCAGCGTGGGCCGAATCACCTGGACCACGACCCGGTCCAGAAGTTCCTGGCCTGCGACCGACACTGGGGCATATGCTCCCATGCCGCCGGTGTTGGGCCCCGTATCGCCCTCACCAATGCGTTTGTGGTCCTGGGATGATGGCAGGAGCATGAACTCTTCGCCGTCAGTCAGGGCGAGCACGGACAGCTCCTCTCCCTCGAGGCACTCTTCGACCAGTACCTCGGCGCCGGCGGCGCCAAACTTCCCGGCGAACATCTCGCTGGTCGCGGTTGCAGCCTGCTCGCGGGTCTCGCAGACGATCGCTCCTTTTCCCGCCGCCAGACCCGAGGCCTTCACCACCAAGGGTTCGGCGTGCTGACTTATGTAGTCGAGTGCCTTCCGGGCGTCGGTGAAAGTGATCGTAGCAGCCGTGGGCACGCCGGCTTCGTGCATGACGCGCTTGGCAAAGGCCTTTGAGGCCTCGAGTCGGGCGGCTTTGGCGTCGGGTCCGAATGCTCGATGCCCACGTGCTTCGAGCTTGTCCACTAACCCTTGGGCCAATGGGTCTTCCGGACCGACCACGGTGAGATCGATCTGGTGCTCCAACGCGGCAGCGACGATCGCGTCGTGGTCACTCATGTCTAGAGCGAGGTTCTTGCCCAGTAGGGCGGTTCCGGGATTGCCCGGCGCGCAGTAAACGGTTGCCGATCGCGACAGGGCCCAGGTGAGAGCGTGCTCCCGGCCACCGCCGCCGATCACCAAGACCCTCACTTCTCGCGGCCCTCCTTGAACGCGTCGGTGAAGGCCTGCGCAGCCTTTTTCACCGCGTCCGTGACGTCGCCTACCGTATCGCGGGCACTCCTGGCGTAATGCGCTGCGGCCTCTCCCACATCGTCGGTGATCGATCGTTTCTGTTCTTCCTCACCCCGATGTGTGTACTCGCCCTGTACGATTCGGTCGTACGAGCCCTCCGTGATCCAGCTCTGCAATTCCGCGGCCCTCAGTGTGTGGAATGGGTGAGTGAGGCTTAGGGTGTTGATGATCTTGTACACCTTGTCCATGGGGCCACCCATCGTCTCGTACTCCCGCGCCTGTTCCATGAACGTGTCGAGATCTGTCTCGCTGGGGTCGCCGCCACCGGCCAGCTTCAGGAATATCCGCATCGATGCCACGGGATCTTGTGTAGCCAGTAAACCGGCGCGGTCAGACGAAAGCTCAGCCTTTCGTGACCACTCCAGCAGGGCGAGCTGGACGGGCAGCAGGGCGAGGCCCGCCAAGAAGGGCAGGTTGTTGAAGCCGAACATCAATAAGATGAGCAGGACAGTGCGGTACAGCGAGTGACCGCTCATGATGTGCCCCAGCTCGTGACCCAGCAGCACGCGCAGCTCGTCGTCGTTGAGCAGGACGACGGCTCCCGAGTTGAGAGTGATGAACGGGTCGTCCATACCCACCGCGCCGGCATTTACGATGGGCGTTTGCGTCACATAGAGCTCCGGCGGCTCCGGCCAGTCCATGGTCGTCGTCACCTCGGCCATTAGCGCGTTGATGCGTGGGAACTGCCTCGGCCCAACGCGGACCGCGTTCGCCTGGAACAACAGACGAATGCCACGCTCACCGAAGAAACCGAAGATTCTCTTCACCACTTCGTCGAAACCGGGTATCGCCCGCAGAGTCTGCAGCGCGGCCCGATCGGCCGGATGCTCCCACGCCGTTGCCGAGATGTTGTGGAGAATCACCCGTTCTAGCTCAGATGGCAGGGACCTGTCCTCGCTCATACCGTCCTCCGATTCACAGTCTCAGTCACTAGCCTTTACTCCGTACGCCGGTGTCAGGCGCGGGTTTCACATTGAAGCTACAGCACTCAGCGCTCGATCCAAGTCGGTCAGCAAATCGTCCACGTCTTCAATGCCTACGGAGAGTCGGACCAGCCCGTCGGTGAGTCCCATTGCCGCACGCATCTCAGGTGGTACAGAAGCGTGTGTCATGGATGCCGGGTGTCCGATGAGGCTTTCGACGCCACCCAAGGATTCCGCAAGGGCAAATATCTTCGTGCCTTCTATCGCCGTGCGCGCTCGTTCCAATGATCCGAGTTCTATCGAGATCATGCCGCCAAAACCCGACATCTGACGGCAAGCCAGATCGTGGTGCTCGTGGCTCGGTAGTCCGGGATAGAAGACTCTCTCGACCACGGGGTGGCCTTCTAACCATGCCGCGATCGTCCGGCCGGAGCTGTCGTGCTGGCGCATTCGCACAGCTAGGGTTTTGATGCCCCGGAGCGCGAGCCAGCAATCAAATGGGCCCGGCACGGCGCCGGATGCGTTCTGAAGAAAGCTCAAGCGCTCGGAAATATCCTCGCGAGTGGTAATCGTGGCGCCTCCGACCATGTCGCTGTGGCCGTTCAGGTACTTGGTGGTGGAATGGATGACCACCTCGGCACCGAGTTCAATAGGCCGTTGGAAATACGGAGTAGCGAACGTGTTGTCCACGACGAGTATCAATCCTCGATCGCGCGCGAGCAAACTGACGGCGGCCAAGTCGGTCAAATGCATCATGGGGTTCGTAGGCGTCTCCACGAACACCATCTTCGTGACTGGGGTGACGGCTGCCTCTAGTAGTGCCAGATCCCGAGTGTCCACGAAGGAGAACTCGAGCCCTAGCGTCTGGAACACGTGGGTCATGATGCGGTGAGTTCCGCCGTAGACGTTCTCGCCGCAGATGACATGATCCCCAGTCTTTAGCAGCTTGAGCACCGCGTCGGTCGCAGCCAAACCGGATGCAAACGCGTGACCGAACTGGGCGCCCTCGAGCGCAGCCAGGTTACGCTCTAACGCGTCTCGGGTGGGGTTGCGCGTGCGGGCATACTCGAATCCCTTGTGCCGTCCGAGCCCATCCTGCACGTACGTGGATGTTTGGTATACAGGCGTCATTATTGCGCCCGTACTCGCATCAGGGATCTGCCCCGCGTGAACCGCTCTGGTAGAGAGGCCGAACTGCAGATCATCTTCGAATATTTGCGTCATTTTTGCCGGAGGGTTTGGTTGTGCGAGAACGTAACGCACTAGTAATAGCTCGGGCAAGCAATTGTCTTGCAGTACAGATGAGCCGAGAGTACGTTGCTCGACAATGATGGATAACCAGATCACTTGTTTGATTGTCGATGATGAAGAGCAACTCCGGTCAGCGCTAAGGCGGGTACTGGAACTGGCGGGTTACCGGTGTTTGGAGGCCTCATCTGGCATCGAGGCAATCGAAGTGCTGGAACAGGAGCCCGACATACCGCTGATTTTCTCTGACATACACATGCCCGAGATGGACGGCCTGACGCTGCTCAAGAACATCCGGCAACGTTGGCCGGACAGCGCAGTCGTGATGGCCAGCGCGATCTCCGAGGTAGAGGTGGCGGTGTCTTGTCTCAAGCTCGGCGCACTGGACTACATCGTGAAGCCGTTTCAGATACACGAAGTCACGGCTCGCGCTGATCAAGCCCTGGATAAGAGACGCCTGATTCTAGAGAATCGGCGTTACCAGTTCCACCTGGCGGAGCTGGTCCAGCAACAAGCGTCGCGAATCGAGGAGTTGTTCCTCGAAGGTGTGCAGGCGCTGGTCGAGGCGCTCGAGGCGAAGGACCCTTACACCCGTGGTCACTCAACTCGAGTCAGCGCTTACGCCGCGAAAACCGCTCGGTCGCTTGGAATGAGCGAAAAGGACATACGGCTCGTCGAATTGGGCGCGGAACTGCACGACGTTGGCAAGATCGGAGTTCGTGAATCTGCGTTGTTGAAACCCAGCACACTGGAGCCTCACGAGTACGATCACCTAATGAAGCATACCACCATAGGTGCGACGATCCTCTCGCCGCTGTTGAAGAATGCGCCGGAAGTGCTCGGGATCGTGCGGTGGCATCATGAGCGCTTGGATGGCAGCGGCCGCCCAGACGGCTTGAAGGGTGACTCGATACCGAGACACGCCAAAGTGGTTTCGGTGGCGGACGCCTTTGATGCGATGACCTCCGCCCGGCCATACAGACCAGCTCTGACCGCTCAAGCCGCGATCGTCGAACTCGGCGAGTGCACGGGTACACAATTCGATCCCCAGGCTGTCGCGGGGTTTCTCGATGCTCATCCCGATGTTGCCAGCCTGCCCATTGCCACGCCACGAAAGACGCGCCGTTCGCTGCCCGCTGGCGTTGCTGCTGGAGATGGAGCATCAGTCCCGACATAGCGTGACCCACATGCGGGCTTGTTGTCGAACTCTCAGCGAACCGTGATCAAGGACATATGAGCAATACTCTGATTATGAGTGTCTCGGGCGTGAGGGGGATAGTGGGCACCGATCTCACTCCTGAGCTGGTCGCCCGCCACGCAGCCGCGTTTGGGATCCTGGCGCAGGAATCAGGCAAAGACCGGGTCGTGCTGGCACGCGACGCGCGAACGTCGGGCCCGATGTTTGCGGCCGCGGCGGTTGCCGGCCTACAGTCTGTTGGGATGGGTGTCATCGACTGTGGCCTGATCCCCACGCCCACTGCTCAGCTGGCAGTGGAGCACCACGGAGCAGCTGGCGCGATCATTATCACAGCCAGTCATAACCCTGTTGAGTGGAACGCGCTCAAGTTTGCGGGCCCTGATGGCATGTTTCTCGAAAAGGCGGCAGCAGGTCGCCTGTTCGATCTTGCTGCCCAAGACATACTCCAACGCAGCGGATGGGATCAGATCGGGGAATCGGAGTCGGACTCGGGCGCCGTAGCGAGACACATTGACTGCGTGCTGGACATGGACATCTCTGTGCCAGATATCGAGGCGCGATCGTTTCGGGTGGCACTGGATTGCGTACACGGGGCCGGCGGCACAATCATGCCACAGTTGCTCGCACGGCTCGGCTGCGATGTCGTGGGATTGGGTCTCGAGACGGATGGGGTCTTCCCTCGATCTCCTGAGCCTGTTCCGGCCAATCTGTCCGGTTTGGGAGACTTGGTTCGGGACGCGGAAGCCGACCTAGGTATCGCCGTCGATCCCGACGTCGACCGGCTCGCTTTGGTGGATGAGAACGGCGCACCGATCGGAGAAGACTACACACTTGCGTTTGCCGTCCGCTGTGTTCTGAGTCGGCGAACTGGACCCGTTGTCACGAATCTGTCGACTTCCATGGTAGTGGACGATGCCGCCAGTGAGTTTGGTGTGCAAATCGAGCGAGCACCCGTTGGCGAGGCAAACGTAGCCGGTGTCATGAAGCAGAGGAACGCGGTCATTGGTGGCGAAGGGAACGGTGGTGTGATGTATCCCGACCTACACATAGGTAGAGACGCGCCGGTTGCGGCGGCTCTCGTGCTAGACCTACTGGCGCGAACCGGTAAAAGCGTCAGTGGACTTGTGGGTGCTCAGCAACAGTACGTCATCGTAAAGGCAAAAGCTCCAAGAGGTGCCGATCTTGGTGCGGTCTACGCTGACCTCGAGGCCACGCTGGCGGACGGTTCCGTGGATCGACAGGACGGCATGCGACTGACTTGGGACGATCGCTGGCTTCATGTACGTCCCTCGGGGACCGAACCCATTGTGAGGCTGATTGCCGAGGCCCGAACCGAGGAAATTGCACTTGACTTGGTCGACACGGCCAGGCGATTGCTCGAGGCGAAGAACAATTAGGGAGGCCGCTCAGTGAGGGTAATCCTCCAGCGTGTGTCGCGGGCGGAGGTGCGGGTCGAAGGCCGGTCAGTTGGGTCTGTCGGCAGAGGCTTTCTTGCGCTCGTGGGTTTCACAGCAGGCGATTCGGATAGCGAGCTTGCCTGGATAGCGGACAAGATTGCGGGCCTCAGAGTATTCCCCGACGAAGAGGGGAAGATGAACCGTGATGTCAGGGAGATTGGAGGATCGATTCTCGTGGTGTCACAGTTCACCTTGTACGCCGATATACGCAAGGGTCGGCGACCCTCTTTTGTGAATGCTGCACCGCCCGAAGAAGCAGAACTGCGGTATAACGAGTTCATCGAGGAGTTGCGTCGACGTGATTTGCCGGTTGAGAGCGGTGAGTTCGGCGCGCTGATGGACGTGGAGCTGGTCAACGACGGGCCTGTCACTTTGATCTTGGAGCGATGCTAGTACTCGCGTCAGCGTCACCCCGACGCCGTCGTTTGCTGGACATGTTGGGAATCCCTCACATTGTTGATGCAGCAGAATTGGATGAGTGCCTACGCGATGGTGAGACACCGGAGCAGGCTGCCGGCCGGTTGGCGCACGCAAAGGCGGAGAGCGTAGGAGAACGTCACCCGGGGAAGCACGTTCTGGCAGCCGACACGTTGGTCGTGTTGGGTGATACAATTCTCGGGAAGCCGTCGTCGCCGGCTGATGCCGAACGCATGCTGAAGTCAATGGCCGGTCGGGATCATCGGGTTGTCACTGCCGTTGCGCTGGCGAAAGACGGTGAGTCGTGGGGACTTTGTGACGTGACTCGAGTCTGGTTCAGGCAGCTGGAGCCCGAACTCATACGGGCATACGTAGCTACGGGCGAACCGCTCGACAAAGCGGGCAGCTACGGTGTCCAGGGATTCGGCGCAATCTTGGTAGAGCGGATCGAGGGAGACTTCTACGGAGTGATGGGCCTGCCGTTGCGCCTGGTAGTTGACCTACTCGAATCAGCCGGACTAGGCTATCGCTTTACGCGGTAGACCTGCACCTCCTGCGCCTTTCCTTTGAGCTCGAGAGCCTCCATCTCCTCCACCGCCGGAGGGTTCTTCAACTCGTCATAGAATCGCTTGGTGAGAATTATCTCACCAGGTCCGGCTTTCGAACAAAGGCGCGATGCCGTGTTGACCGCATCACCTATGACGGTGTACTCGAGTCGACGATCGCTTCCGATATTACCGGCGAAGACCTCGTAGTAATCGATACCGATTCCGATTTCAACACGCTGCCTGCCCTCTGACGCCCACTTGACGTTCAGCTTCGCGAGCACCATCTGCATCTCGATCGCGGCCCGCATTGCTCGATCGGAATCGTCGTCCTGCGTGATCGGCGCACCCCACAACGCCATTATCGCGTCGCCCATGAACTTGTCGAGTGTGCCGCCGTTCTCGAACACGATCTCCACCATCTCGGTGAAGTACTCGTTCAACAGCGTGGCAATATCGTCCGGTCCCATTCTCTCGGACATCGGAGTGAAGCCACGGATGTCACTGAAGAACACCACTACCGGTTTCCGCATACCTCCCAACTGTACCGCACCCTCCTGAGCCGCAATCTGCTCGGCCAAGTTCGGCGCGAAGTAACGTTGGAAGTTGGACAGCACCACGGCCTCTCGCTGGATGTGATCCAGCAGATGGCTGTTCTCGATTGCCACGGCGGCAATGCCTGAGAACGCAATCAGGAACTCAAGGTCTTCGTCGTTGAACGCCTCGGTCGCGGTTTGGCTGTCGACGTAGATGATGCCTAAGACTCTGCTCTCACCGCTCGACTGATCCCGCCCGCCCAACAGGGGCGCGCACATCGCGCTCCGGACGCTCTGCATTACGATGGACTTGCCGTGGAAGCGATCGTCGGCAGCGGCATTGTCAGTCAGTATGGCCAGGCGTTCCGACACCGCCCTGCGCGCAATGGACTGTGGGACGTGACGGCTTCCCCCACCGTCACCGAGCCGATTCTTAGAGATGCGAGGTATCAGCTCTTCCTGCTTACCCTCTACCATCAAGATCGACACCCGGTCCACGTTCATCACTTGGAATGTTATGTCGACCACCTTCTGCAATAGCTTGTCCACGTCTTGGTGGCGCGACAACGCCTGTGAGATGTCGAGCAGTAAGCTGAGCTTGCGTGCCTGACGCTCCTCCTCAGTCTCGCCCTCAACCTTGAGCTGAGATCCGGAACTCGGTCGCAGGCCGACCTTCTCTTGTATGTCACCCGTGTCGGGAACCTCCACCTGCTTGACGATGGTGGCCTCTGGGGGAGGCGGCGCAAAAGCACCTGAATCGGGGGCTGGAACCTCGGGCTTTGGTGGTGAGACCTCGACTACCTTGAACGCGACCCTGCCAAAGGTCACGATGTCGCCGCTCTCGGCTAGTGTTTCCTTTATCGGCGTCCCGTTCACGAACGTGCCATTGCTGGAGCCAAGGTCCTTCACCTTGACACCATTGCCCTCGAGTGACAGCTCGGCGTGCTGTCGGGACACGGTTGGATCATAGATCGGTAAGTCGCTTGTTACGGCGCGACCGACCACAAACGGCGTTCCCGGCTTGAGTTCGATTTTGTCGTCGCCGGTTGTGCTGAGGAGATTGAAAGCCTTCAAATGAGCGACCCTCTCGAATTCGGCTGGAATATACGCGTCAGTATGTTGGTCCGCTAACCTCGAGATGCATGGCCGGTGTTCGCAGGATCGTACCTGGCGTCTGATCGCGACCAGACCACCGAGGCTCGATCAGCGGGGCGCCGCTAGCACGTATTCACCCGCCTCCGTGACGGCTCCGGTGATCACATCCGGCCCCGCCGTGCCTGAGCCGGCGACTACTCGCCACTGCTCAACCGTAACTTCGTACCATACGCGGAGCGCGGTGACGTATGCTGCTGCATCTGCGTAGGTCTGCGTCGTTGCGGCAACACTGGCGTCGCCGTACAGTCCGAAGAAGAACGTCACTTCAGGTGTGCCGGACGGGTTGATGACTAGGCCGGTGGGTGAAAGCGTGAACCCGTATGCTCCGGGACGGGGGTCGACAGTCACCAGGACCGAGTCGGTCTCTGTCAGCACCGATCCACCGACGCTCGACAGGGAGTTGGGAGGGAACTCGAGTTCGAGGTAAGGTGTGTTGAACTGATCCGCGTGGAAGAGCTGTTTGACCGTCTGTCGCGAATTGTAGACCCAGAAACTGGAAGGTGCTGGTAGACTGCCGGTCATAGGCAGAGCCAACAGCTCGGAGGTAGTGAGCAGCTCGTCGGCGGGCAACCCGAGGTCGCTGCATCCGATCGACAATAGCAGGCCTGCAACGCTTGCCGCGGCGACTGAGGCCGAGGATATTCCGCGACGATGAGACCAACTCGTGCCTTGGTCTGCGCCGCTCTGCTCATGGCTCCTGCCACGGCGGCAGCGCAGGACTGGAACAGCGACGAAGTACTGGCCCTGATCGGTCGGTCCATTCAGAGGCGAATTGAGGTTCGGACCGACAGCGGGCTGAGAGACTATCGTGCTCGCGCCCATGGGTTCGTCTTTTTCCTCGCACAACTAGGTGAACTTTCGGAACCGCCACGTCTGGTCAAGTCGGACCAGCTGGAGCTGGAAGTTTACTGGAGATCTCCCGGAAGGATCAAGCAGCGCATAGTCGGCTGGCGCGACAAGGCCGATCTCCCTACCGATATCAGGTATCACCGCGATCACCTAGGCATAGTTGCCAACAACTTCGGCGATCGGATCGGACTGGGTCACGAGGAAGAGGTTCGCAACGTGCCGCACCCCTTGGCTCCGGACGGTCTGGAGCTTTACGACTACGTGCTGTTGGACTCGCTCACCATGCGCTTGCCCCAGCGCTCGGTCAGAGTCTACCGGGTGCGAACTCGCCCCAAGGACCTGGGATCCGACGGGGTCATCGGCACGCTGTTCATCGACGTGGATGAAGCAGAGTTGGTGATATTCCGATTCAACTTCACCCGTAACTCGTACGTGGATGAGACCCTGGAGGACATCACGATCGTCCTCGAGAACAGCCTCTGGGACGGCACGTATTGGCTGCCGCACCGTCAAGAGATAGAGATAAGGCGCCGCTCCTCCTGGCTCGATCTTCCCGCGCGAGGGATCATCCGTGGCAGATGGGAAATCGACAGCTACGAATTCAACGTGGGTACGTCGGAGTCCGTTTTCCGCGGCGCCGAGATCGTAGCGGCATCGCAGCAGGAACGCGACCAGTTCCCTTGGCAGCAGAGCCTCGAGGCGGAAGTCAGGGAGATCACTGATCCGGCCCTGAATCTGGATGTCGAGGCTGTTCGCGCCGAGGTGAGACGATTCACGGACGATCGGGTGCTGACTGGGCTCGCCACCGCCCAGGCCAGTGCCACACGCGTGTCCGAGTTGCTCCGCTTCAACAGGGTCGAGGGACTTGCGCTTGGTTTTGGGGCGATTGCGCGGCCGGGTGGTGGTGTGGCGGAATTGAGAGGCTTGCTCTCGTACGGCATCAGCGATCAAGAGGTCAAGGCGCGACTGGCGGCGGAGCGCAGAATCGGCCGGTTCACAATCGGGCTGAATGCCTATAGACAGATCGAGGACGTAGCTGACGAACTGGTGATCTCTCAGGCTCTCAATTCCATAACCGCGCAGGAAGTGGGCCGGGACTACGGTGACTACTCCCTGGCATCAGGCGCGCGCGCGACTCTTGGTCTGGAGTTGGGAGCACGTGGCCAATTGAAGCTTGGGTTCGGCTTGGACCATTCCATCAGCGTGCCGATCGTGGCCTCCCCGGCAACCGGGACCTTTCGGGAGAACCCTGATCTCGGGGTCGGGACTTTGGGCTTGGCAACGCTGCGGATCGAAAGGCGCAGTGCAGGTATCACTGTCGGGCGCGGCGCCAGCGGACAAATAGCTGTCGAGGGAGGCACGGGTGCAGGGATTCGCTACGTGCGCGTCCACGGAGCGGGACAGCTTCGGACGCCGCTGGGTGGAACAGACTTGATTGCACGAGCTTGGGCCGGCTGGGGTTCGCCTGAATTGCCTGCAAGACGAAGTTTCGTGCTCGGTGGACGCGGTGACTTGGTGAGTGATCCGTTTCGCAGTTGGGGCGGGCGCTACGGAGCCTTCGGCGTGCTGGAATGGAGGCTGCCCGTTCCGTTCCCCGCTGTCCCGCTTGGCACAATGGTATCGACCGGCGACCGTATCTTCGTGCTGCCGTTCGTGGGTGTTGGGGGAGCGGGGGGAACGGCGAATGGCGACGTTCCTTGGGTTCCCAGCGACGGCTTGGTTGGCGTTGTTGGCCTGGGCGTGGAGTGGTTCCACAACCTGTTCCGTACGGACGTGGCTGTGAGCCTGCGGGATCCGCGGGTTGGACTGATTATCGATGTAAACAGGGCCCTGTGGAGTATCCTCTGAATCGAGGGTGAATTTCGCACTGCCAGCGCGGTCGGCCTCGGATTCCGCGGGCGTCGTGTCGGCTAGGCACCTATCGTATTATGTTATGGCAGGTTAGTACCCTTAGGCACTAGGAGGTTGAGTCGTACCAGTGTTCCGTGATGACTGGCTAGCTCCGACCCTCGAAGAACTGGTCGGGGTCGATAAGGTTCAGGAACTGCGCGATGCCGAAGACGCTCGGGGGTCGTTGTGGGAGGCTGCCGTCGGTGTTGGGGCAGTCACTGACGAAGAGGTGTTGAGCGCCCTGTCCCGTCGCTTTAGGATCAAGCTGGCCGACGTGTCGCAGTCCGACAGCGCGGCGCGGGAGACCGTGCCGGAGCAGGTCGCACGCCAATATCACATACTGCCACTCAGGATCACCGACTCTTTTCTCGAGATCGCCTCGTCCAACCCCTTCGATCTGGATTGCGAGAAAACGCTAGCCTTCGCCACGGGTCGGGAAGTCCGTGTCGTTCTGGCAAGTCCCTCCAAGATTGAGGCGAGGATCGAAGAGCTGTATCAGCCGGAGAACGTGCTTGAGCAACTGATCGAGGGAATGGGCGGGCAGGAAGCGGAGATCCTGCAGCTCGATGATGCTCCCGAGCTCACCGATGACCTGCAGATCTCCGAGGAGGAAGCATCCCAACGTCCGGTCGTTCGGCTGGTCGACTTGATCTTCTCAGAGGGCATCCTGGCGCGGGCAAGCGACATTCACATCGAGCCTGAGGAAGGCGGCATTGCCGTCCGATACCGCATCGACGGCGTGCTCCGGGAGCACATGCGGATCCCGCGGGCGGCTGGTTTGCCCATGATCTCGCGCATCAAGATCATCTCCGGTCTCGACATCGCTGACCGGCTCAGGCCGCAGGACGGCCGGGCACGGGTGGCGGTGAACGGTGTGCCGGTCGATCTGCGTGTTTCGACGCTTCCCGCCTCGTTGGGCGAGAAGGTTGTGGTCCGTGTTCTCGACACATCACAGACCATCCTGTCGCTGGACTCGCTGGGGCTCGCGGAACCAGAGGCGGATCAGATCAGGGAACTACTGGGCAATCGCGACGGGATCATCCTGGTCACGGGTCCCACCGGCTCCGGTAAGACGACGACGCTTTACTCGGCCATCCGGCATGTCCAGAGTGAGGGAGTGAACATCGTCACGGTCGAGGATCCGGTCGAGTACCGCATGCCCGGAATCGTGCAGGTCCAGGTGAACGAAAAAGCCGGGCTCACTTTTGCGTCCGCCTTGCGATCGATTCTGCGGCAAGACCCCGACGTGGTGCTGGTTGGTGAGATCCGTGACCGCGAAACGGCGCAAATAGCCACCCAGGCGTCACTCACCGGCCACCTCGTTCTTTCGACCTTGCACACCAACGACGCGCCCAACGCCGTGACGCGTCTGGTGGACATCGGGTTAGAGGCTTTCAAGATTGCGTCTGCCCTGCGCGGCGTGGTGGCGCAGCGGCTGATGCGTACGCTGTGTCCAACCTGTAAAGAGGTTTGGGTTGAACCTATCCCGCCTAAGCTGCGCAAGTGGATACCCGAGGCTTCGCCGCTCTACCGGGCGGTTGGTTGTCCTGAGTGTGCCATGACGGGTTATCGCGGCAGGTTCTCCATCGTCGAGATCCTGTACATGTCACCCGAGGTCGAGCGCCGGATCGGGGCTGGTGAGACGGCGGACCGTATTGCTGACGCGGCCCACGCGGGCGGAATGCGCAGCCTGTGGGAAAGCGGTCTGGCGCACATCCTGCGCGGTGACTCAACGGTTGATGAACTGCTCCGCGTGGTCGATGTGCCTCAGGAGGACGAGTTCCGAGAGCCCATTTCGGCCCCACCTGCGCCTCCGTCGGTCTCGGAGGCGGCTGCGCACGCGGAGCTGGCGGCACCGGCGGCTACCGAACGACCGGCAGCAGAGGTCAAGCCCGGAGGTGCAAGGCCGCTCGACAGCAGTTTCGAGTTGCTTGAGCCGGAGGAGACCAGCGGCCGATCTCGCTTCACCGACGCCAAGGTGCTGCTGGTGGATGACGAGGACCAGCTGCGGCGGGTGATGAGGGACCTGTTAGAACGGGACGGGTACGCAGTCACGGAGGCTCGGGATGGCGTGGAGGCCTTGGATCAGATCGATCGCCACGCACCCGACATCATCGTGCTCGACCTGAATCTCCCCGGCCTCGATGGCTACGGCGTGTTAGCTCATCTGCGGTCGCGGCCAGCGACCGAGAGCATCCCAGTCGTGGTGCTCACTGCCCAAGGCGACGAGGAAAACGAGGTCAAGGTGTTTGAGATGGGTGCGGACGACTTCCTTTCCAAGCCGTTCCGCGCTCGCGCCCTGTCGGCCAGACTCCAGGCGGTGTTGAGCCGAGGTAGCCGCCGCGCAGGCTGAGCAGTGGCCCTGCTGCAGGAACCCTGTAGAATTCCATAAGTCTTTATTTTACAAGTCTTTAGCCAAACCCGTGCTCCAGCGGCCAATCCCGGAGCACGTTCCGTGCTCCGATCTGTGAGTCGGAGCACACGGCCAGAAGCCCACCGCTGGATGGACGGTCTCAGGGGCCGTGTAGTATCTCGCTGATGGTGGATCGGAGCTGCTCGGGGCTGAGGGGCTTGTGTAAGAGGCGGCATCCGGTGCTCCGAAGCAGCCGCCCAGTCTCTACACGCACGTCAGCGGTTATGAGCACGAGTCTGTCTCTGAGCTCGGGAAACTCGTCCAGTATGGCTTCCGCGATTCCCGTGCTCCCAAGGCTGATCTCTGGTTCGACAACCACGAGGTCGAAGTCGACGGACCGCAGGACGTGCAGGGCTTGTGAGGCGTTTCCGGTCTCACTCACGGTATGGCCGGCATCAGTCAGCAGCACGTTCAGGGACAGGCGCACTGCGGGGTCTTGGTCAACGACGAGAATACGAGCCGGGATGTGCGCTCGTGGGTGTTTGACGGGCGCTGGGGTTTGAGCGACCGGGGGGATTACGGGTGAAGTGTGTAATGGGTCGTCGTCGGCTGGCAATGGGAGAGTGACTGTGAACTGGGTGCCACCGTCGGGCCCCGGGCCTGCCACAATGGTCCCGCCGTGGCTCTCGACGAGTCGGTAAGTGATTGACAAGCCGAGCCCCGTACCCTCGCCGGGGCCTTTGGTCGTGAAGAATGGCAAGAATACCTGTGGCAACAGGTGTTCTGGGATGCCGGGTCCGGAGTCACAGATGACCAAGATGGCCTGTCGGTTATTGCTAGAAGTGATCAGTCGAATCTTCCTGGGCTGCCCTTCCGGAATGTCTGCGACCGCTTGTACTGCGTTGGTGAGCAGGTTCAACACTATCTGCTGTAGTTCGTGTTTGTCACCAGTAACCGTGAGAGGCGATTCGCATAGGTCTAGGCCCAAATCGATCTGGCGCAGCTTCATATCGTGCTCAATCAAGGAAACGGCGCTCTCAGTGATTTGGTTGAGGTCCACCGCGGCGGTACCGGCAGGGCCTTTCCGGGCGAACGTGAGCAGATTGCGCACGATATGACTGGCCCGCTCGGCTTGTTGGTGGATCAGCTTGAGGTGCGGCAGCTCGTCAGGAGAGGTAGAGGCCTTCTCCAGTAGGAGGTCGGAAACGCCGGCGATTGAGGTCAACGGGTTGTTCAGTTCGTGCGCCACGCCGGACACCAAGTGCCCCACGGCCGCCATCTTCTCGCTCTGGATTAGATTCGCCTCCATGGCCTCGCGTTCGGTAACGTCTTCCACCAGGACGACAATCGAGCCGTCACCATCACCCGGCATGGGGTCGGCGCTCATCCGCAGAGTGCGGCCGATCGGCGCAGCCTGGACAGTCAGCGTTGAGGACGCCTTCCCTGATCGAGCAGCAGCGAGATAGCTGCGGACGGCTGGTAGGTCGCCGGTCAGAGTGCTGATGAAGTCGGTATTCACCACGGCTGGGATGGGTGTTCCCAGTAGTTCAGCTATGGTGCGATTGGCCCGCAATATCCTGTCGTCCCCGTCGAGAACCACCACGCCGTCGGTGAGCGCGTCAAACGTGGCCTCCCACTGGCGCTTGCCGGAGGTCACCAATGTGAACAGTCGCGCGTTCTCCAGGACGATGGCCGTATGGGCCGCTACGGTTGATAATTGGCGCAAATCGGTGGAGCTGAACGGATCGGGATACTCGCGCACGGCGGCTATAGCTCCCACGGTCACACCGTGGGCACGCAACGGAGTGACTGCCGCGGTCTGCACCTCGGCGCCCTCAACCACTTGAGGTGCCCTTCCATCCTCGGTGTGGGCGACCTGAATGTGTTCTGCACCCATCGCCTCGCCGATCAGACCGGACTCACCCTCCTTGATTCGCCGTCCCTTCAGCGAAGCCAGGGTGCCGTGGGCCGCCACAATCTCCAGAACGTGCCGTTCACCGCCGGTCACCGCGACGAGCACCCCGTCGGAGTCGATCGAACGCGACAGGTATTTCACTACCTGCTCTACCAAGCGATCGAGTTGCAGTGACTCTGAGAGAGAAAACGACAGTTCCTGCAGGG
The DNA here is from genome assembly GCA_039589275.1 of Gemmatimonadota bacterium. GTDB lineage: Bacteria > Gemmatimonadota > Gemmatimonadetes > Gemmatimonadales > GWC2-71-9. The sequence goes on from JBDHHP010000019.1 coordinate 37,830, forward strand.
ACTGGAGGTTGTTGAGCCGCCGAGCCAACTCGGCGCTGTGCTGCTCTGTGTCCGCCGTAATCCGTTTGGAGGACCGTCGCCGGCCTAGCAGGAATCCGACAGTCCCAGCCACCAGCGCAACCAGCAACAGAGCCAGTCCGTCACCCATATCGCAGCAGCCTCATTTCATCCTGGGCTTGCGCGCTGCCGCTGCCCGAGTCTCGACCGCGGCCCTCTCCCGCTCGAGCACCCGCAGAGTCCGTTCCCATTGGTCTGACGAGATGCCGTTGTAAGACAATGTGAAAGGGTCAGCTAGGCGGATCCCCGACTCGTAGAGATAGATGGCTGTGGCGGTCTCTCGCTGATTGAGCTGCCGATCGCCGAACGCAGGCGATACCGGCAGAATCCCAATTGGTCGGAACAGACGATTCTGTCCAGTGATGGTCAGAGCCTCGGGATCGAACCTCGCCCGCGCCTCGCGCCCGTAGAACGAGACCAAAAACACCATGGGTTCCCTGACTCCGTAGCGTGATGCTGTGCTGGCGATTTCGCTGGAGCGCGATTCCAGCAGCCGATGCATGGAGGCATATGTGTCTGGGGCAAGTAGCCGGATGATGCGTTCTTCCAGCGGCAAGACGCCGACGGAGAAGCTCTCCGTTCGCAGGGATATTCCGATGTCGTCCTGTCCCAGAGTGCCATAGCCCACCGGCGGTAGGTCATCGTCGGTCGGCCCGGCCTGGGGATATTGTGCCGTCGCGCATCCGGGGTGCGCCGCGACTATAGCGCAGGCCAGCAGGGCCTTGCTCAGTGTGAGTCGGCAACGTACGAAGCTCATTGTTCGCTAACCGTACCGCCTAGTGTTCCGGCTACCAGGGCCTCCAGGGAATCCCTCAAGTCGACCACACCCTCACGATTGGTGGCGCTGGTGACAATGTACTGCTCCTCTGCAACGCCGATCTGGTCGAGAATCGACTGCGCTCGCTGTCGGCGGCGGCTGCGGCTGACCTTGTCCGCCTTGGTCACGGCGACCAGTACAGGGATCCCACAATCGACCAGCAAGTCTGCCATTCCCAGGTCATCGCGGGACGGTTCCCTGCGGATATCGAGCAGCCAAATGACACCGGCTAATTCCCTTCTGCTCGAAAGATAGCTCGTGATCAGGCGAGAAAGACCGCGTCGCTCCGACTTGGATGTCCTCGCGTAGCCATAGCCCGGCAAGTCGACGATCCAGAACCTGCCCTCCACGTCGTAGACGTTGCAGGCGCGAGTCTTACCCGGTGTCTTACTGATGTGAGCGATGGAGCGTCGGCCTAGCAGTCGGTTGAGCAGTGAAGACTTGCCCACGTTCGACCTGCCAATCAGGGCGACCTCGGGAAGTGCGGAGGGAGAAGGGAAGTCGGCGGTTGGGAAACTGCCGACGAAGGTGACGGTCTTCAGGCCTCTTTCTTCGTGCGCGCCCTTGCCGTGACCATCAAGGGCGGCCGATTCTCCGTGATGCTCTCTTTGGTGATCACCACTTCGCGCACGTCGTCACGATCCGGCAGCTCGAACATGATCTCGGTCATGATCTCCTCGAGTATCGCCCTCAAGCCCCGCGCGCCGGTGCCTCGCTTGATCGCCTTCTCAGCCACAGCGGTGAGCGCCTCGCGGTCAAACGTTAGACCCACGTCCTCCAGCTCGAACAGCTTCTTGTACTGCTTGGACAGAGCGTTCTTCGGCTCCAACAGTATCCTCACCAGCGCGTCTTGGTCCAGCGCGTCGAGCGACACGGTGACCGGCAGTCGGCCAACCAACTCCGGAATCAGGCCATAACGCAGCAGGTCGTCCGGTTCCACATCGTGGTAGGGATTCCGATCGAGCTGTTCCTTCTTGCCGGCCTCGAGCTCCTCCTTGCTGAACCCGATCCGCCGCCGGCCCGTGCGAGACTCGATGATCTTCTCTAGGCCGTCGAAGGCGCCACCACAGATAAACAGGATGTTGCGCGTGTCGATCTGGATGTACTCTTGCTGCGGGTGCTTTCTACCGCCCTGGGGCGGTACCGAGGCGACTGTCCCCTCCAAGATCTTGAGCAGTGCCTGCTGCACGCCCTCGCCCGATACATCCCTGGTAATGCTCGGGTTTTCGCTCTTCCTTGCGATCTTGTCGAGTTCGTCGATGTAGACGATGCCGTGCTCGCACTCGCTGACGTTGAAATCACCAGCCTGCAACAGACGCACCAGGATATTCTCGACGTCTTCGCCGACGTACCCGGCTTCAGTGAGGGTCGTGGCGTCGGCGATCGTGAACGGCACATCCAGAATCCGTGCCAATGTCTCCGCCAGTAGGGTCTTGCCCACCCCAGTCGGTCCGAGCAGTAGAACGTTGGACTTCTCCAGCTCGACGTCGCTGGCGCGTACCGATTGCGAGTTGATCCTCTTGTAATGGCTGTAGACCGCAACCGATAGGGTCTTCTTGGCCTTCTCCTGGCTGATTACGTACTGGTCGGGTAGGTACCTGAGTAATGGCCTCAGCAACTTCGCGTTCCTCGTCTTCCGCGAGAATCTCGTTGCAGAGGGCGATGCACTCGTTGCAGATATAAACGGACGGCCCGGAGATGAACTTCCGGACGGCGTCCTTGGACTTGCCGCAGAACGAGCAACGTAGGTGCTTGTCTTGAGCCATCTTAGAGGGTCCTGATGGAGCCTAACATGTAGTACCCCAGCCCGTCCGTCAAGATTTGTCGTCTAGCTTCAATTCGGCCCGATGTTGGATCACCTTGTCGATGATCCCATAGTCCTTGGCCTCGCCGGCGGACATGAAGGTGTCACGATCCATGTCGTGCTCGATCATGTCCACCGTCTGGCCCGTGTGCTTGGCATAGAGCTCATTCAACTTGTGGCGGGCGTAGAGGATCTCCTTGGCGACAATCTCGATGTCCGCCGCGCTCCCTGATGCTCCGCCCGATGGCTGGTGCATCATGATGCGTGCGTTCGGCAGGGCCGCGCGCTTTCCCTTCTCTCCAGCCGTCAGCAAGAAAGAGCCGGCGGATGCTGCCATCCCCATGCAGATCGTGTTCACCGGTGCCTGGGTATGCTGCATCGTATCGTATATCGCTAGCGCGCTAGAAATGACGCCACCCGGTGAATTGATATACAGATAGACGTCTCGCTCGGGGTTGTCTGCTTCGAGGAACAGCAGTTGGGCAATGACGATGTTCGCAACGTCATCGTCAATCGGCGTGCCCAGGAATACGATCCGGTCCATGAGGAGGCGCGAGAAGATGTCATAGCTGCGCTCACCGCGGGAGGATCGTTCGATGATGTAGGGTGGGTAGATCGTCGGCATTGGTCTCCAGCCTAGGCTATCTCGTCGGTTATGGTCGATTGCTCCATTAGGTATTCGAACACCCGTTCCTCGGTGATACCACGCTCCAACTCACCGATCCGGTTCGCCTTCTGGAGCGAGGAGTACACCTTGGCAGGTTCAGTGTTTCTGTCCTTCGCAATCTTGTCGATTCGCTCGTCGATGTCTTCTTCAGTGGCCTTGAGACCCTCGCGCTCGGCGAGGTGCTCGATGATGAGGTCGCGTTTGACCTGCTGCTCCGCGACGGGCGCAAAATCGGAGGCGAACTTCTCGTACTGATCGTCGGGCACCTCATACGTCTGGGCGAATGCGCTGATGACGCGCTGTACCATGGGGCGGGGCGCCTCGACGTTGTTGGCGGATTCCACCTCCTGCAACAGCAGTCTTCGCACGTAGCTGTCCGCCTCCCGGTGTGCCTCTTTCTCTAGGTCGGTGCGAACAGCGTCCTTGAGGGAATCGGCCGACTCGAAATCGCCGACCTCGCGCGCAAAGTCGTCGGTCAGATCGGGCAGGTCCTGGCGTTTCACCTCATGCAGCTCTAGGCGCACCGAGCGTAGCTTTCCACGCTTGGTCTCGTCGGGGAAGTCATCCGGGAACCGCACGGTAGTGTCGGTTGTCTCGCCGGGTAGCATTTGCATCACGCGGTCTTCGACGTCGGGAAGGGCCTGTCCCTCGCCGAGAACGATCTGGTACTGTTTACCCTCTTGGGCTTCGCCCTCTTCCAGCGGAGTGACTGTCACCGCCACCAGCTCGCCCTTGCTCGGCTTCTCGGCTTCCACCGGTACCCAAGGCGCCCGCTGGCGTCGGATCTCCTCCAGCTGCAGATCCACCATTGAATCGGTGACCTTGGGGATCTTGCGCTTGAGCTCGAAGCCTCCGACTCTGCCGAGTGTGAGCTCTGGCTTAACAGCCACGACGAGTTCGAAGGTGATAGGAGCACCATCCTCGAACTTCAGTTCTTTGACCTCAGGATCCGCGATCGGCTTTAGGTCTTCCTGCTTTACCGCTGCCTCCCAGCTCTCTTGAATCAACTCACGGAGGACGCTCTCCCTGATGGCGTCGCGGAACTTCTTCTGGATCACCGACTGGGGCACTTTCCCCTTGCGGAAGCCCGGCAGCTTGACCTGTTTGGCGTAGTACCTCGCAGCCTTATTCTGGGCCGCGTCGACCCGCTCGAGCGGGATCTCTACGGTGAGCTGCCTGGCTCCGGGTTCCTCCCCACTGCTCGTTATCCTGATGTCTTGCATTTCTTTAGATGTCCTTCAATCCGAGTTTGGCACGGGCGCTAAATGTAACTCAGCCTTCTCAGTCAGGAGGAGCCTCATATAGTAGCTGTCCGTCCGGAGTGGACACCTTGAGCACGCGGCCGCCGTCCTCCTTGAAGGCCCAGAGGATCTCCTCGCGGCGTGTCATGCCCGCAACCTCCGGAATCTGGATCTCCACGTAGGGCATCCAGATGGACCATTCCCGCACGAACCAGAGCCCGTTGGAGAGTTGCCTGAAGTCCACCCTCGCTTCCGCGTGGCGCTCCCTGGTGTGGGATCGCATGTTGGTGTATCCCAGGTCGAGCCAGCGTAGCTCCGCGGTCTCCTCGTCGAGCCAGAGCGTGCCTTCGACCTCCGTCACCTTCGATCCCTTTACTGGTTCAAATTCCAGACCCACCAAACCTTCGTATTCGTCGTCTCCGTCTCGCTTCAGCTTGAAGCAATGGTTGTCGAGGAAGGGGTCAGAGAAGAACACCTCCGCGTCGGGAGCATAGTAGACCGAAGTGTCGTCGTAGGTCCTGCCCCGCTCGCGGGTGATGGAGTTGTCCTCCAGCACGTAACCGTATTCTTGAAGCTCGCGGGCTGGCGGCGCACGAAACGGCGCCACGCTCTGGCGGTTGACGGTTCGCTTGTTCTCATGGACCATCCGACGGTCGCCGTCGTAGGATCTTTCGAAGGAGAAGATCTCGAACTTCAAGGTCTCGTTGGTCTCGTTCCACGCGACGTTGACCAACGCTTTGCGCGCCTCCTCCCAGACCGTTGCAGTTTCTAAACCCTGCTCCTCTCGCACACGGCACTTCTTCGCATCGCCTTCGACCACGATCATGTCGAGCCGGATGCTGATCGGGGCCACTCGCATCTCCATGTCGTGCGTCTCGCCTGCGTTGAGCTGGAAATACTCCGAGGTGTGGGCCTGGATGCCGATGCGCTCGGTCTTCAATTGAAACAGCCCGGCGGCAGGTGCCTGCAAGGCGAAGTGACCTTCTGAATCAGTCAGGGTCCTGCCGTGCTCTGCGCCGGCGTCGTCCACCAGGACGATGAATGCACGATCGATGGCGGTGCTGGTGGTAGTGTCTACTATCGTGCCACTGACGACTTGAGCATCGATACTGGCTGCCCCAAGCGCGGAGCCCGCCATTGCCAGCCGCAAGATGAGTGATGAGCGCATGAGTGCCTCGGCGTTGGTTGACCTGCACATGGAACATAAGGAAGCGGCGGCAGCGCGGGAGAGGACGGTGCGGCAGGATACTAACGCCCTACCGGCGCGGGGTTGGGCGGTGGCCGGGTTGGGTACCGCCGGCTTGTGAGGTGTGGTGGGGTGGTACCGCCGTGTGATGTGGTGTGGCGGTGCGGTTCCGCCCTGGGTGGATGAGAGGTGAGGGGAGAGTGCGACCGGAGGGATTCGAACCCTCACGGGTTTCCCCACAGGATCCTAAATCGTCCAAAGCGGTCGGACAGCAGAGCAGTACGATGCACTATCCGACAAGGAATCAACGACTTACTGGCTGTGCCGGACTTCCTGTTTGCTCAATCTTACCCTATCGTGCCGTAGGTTTTGGGCACAATTTGGGCACAGTCGCTGCCCCTACCCCTTCGGCCTCATTAGCTCTTGGAAAGGAGAGTGGTCGCGGAGGAAAGCCAACACCTCAGGGAACAGCGGACGCCAATTGAGCATACGACCTTGCTCGTTGGCCTGCCGGGACTGCCTCACACAGCGGCCAGGACATGGAGGACATCATTACAACGGCAGTCGGCCCCTACAACGTCCGCGCAACCAGCGAGACCGTGGCCTCATCCGATTCCGTTGATGCCGCTGTTGAGCAGGTGTGGAGTGTTCTTCCGGGGGTGTATGAGGGGCTCGGAATCCCTTTGGGCGGGATGGAGATGCTCAAAACAAACAGCTTGGCAACACGCAGTTTCAGCCACGTCGCATTGGGGGTTCGCGCCTCTCACGGTTTCTCGACTGCGGGAGCAGTGTCGCTGTCTCGTCCTACGCTGACACCTATGATGTGACCATGTCTCTGACTACTCGTGTCAAGGAGAGTGATGACGGTCGTGCCGTAGTCCAGACCCAACTCCACGCTGTTGCGGAACCGAAGGCAGTGATGGGCGATCCAGTGTTCTGCACGTTAAAGGGTACCTTGGAGAGGCGGATTGCTGAATTGGTTGCAGAGAAGGTCCATCTGAAGCAGGCGTTGGGTGGCGAGGCGCAAAACAGGGTGTATCAGCGACTGAGGTAACGGGTGGTACTCATCTAGGCCTTCAATCGTAACTCATCGATCTTACGCAGTGTTTCGTCGGCTGTCGCGCGGAACATGTCGAATCCTCTTGTATCCGGCCGGACTGCGCCCTCGCTGATGGCGGCAGCGACGCTGCCGCACACCTGTGCCGCGCGCTTGAGTCGGTAGTCTCTACCATGCTTCTCGTAGTCAGCGGTGTCTCCAAGACTCATTAGCGCCAGCACACTCGTACGCACACCATCGAGAGTGGACTTGAGATCCTCCAACGCAGCAGGTGGAGGATCGTCCTTCTTAAGCTGTGCCTCCAGGTCATTCAGCACCTGTCCGAGTCTTGCCCGCAGCTCGTCAAGATCACTCATGATCCCTGCACCCCCGCGATTTGCGTTACGTCCCTGAGTGCTTCGTGGAATAGGAAGAGTCCCGGCGTGTCAACGGTGATGGTTCCGGCATAGAGCTCGGCCAGGACCTCGTCGCAAATCTCCCTGGCGCGACGCAGCCGTATCCGTGCGAGGAAACCGTCATAGTCACCGGAGTGCTTCGTGGTCAGCACTGCCCACACGGACCTGCGGAGGTTGTCGACAGCGAGCCCAAGATCTCGTGCAGCCTCAGAGGCATCTTCTCCACCCGCAATCCCCGTGTCCATG
>JBDHHP010000020.1:0-39711 GCA_039589275.1 Gemmatimonadota bacterium
AATTTCTTCTGGCAGCACATCATGTTTGGGCTCCTCTTGCGTCGAGCGTACGCAGATCACATAAGCCAGGAGGACTATGTCAAGGAAAGCCGCCTGGACTGGACTATCGTTCGCGCGGGAGCCTTCACGGACGGGAATCGTACCGGCGTGTATCGCCACGGCTTTCCAAGCACCGATAAGACGATCAAAGGAAAGATCTCGCGCGCCGATGTCGCCGACTTCATGTTGAAGCAGTTGACGGATCGAACGTACCTCCATGAAACGCCGGGCCTCTCGTATTGAATATCCGCTGCCACGACTGCAAGGCGCTGCCTAACAGGCAAATGAAGCTGCCATGGGAACCTCCCTCACTTTTGTAGACACTTTCACCTAACAGGAGGAGGTGTCGATGGCCCGTGCTGGACCTCGAAAGATTCGGGAATACAGCCTTGAGTTTAAGCTGACTGCTGTGCGGTTGAGTGAGCAGCCGGGGATTCAAGTAAAAGCGGTGGCGGCAGCATTGGACATTCATCCGTTCATGTTGTCGAAGTGGCGCAAGCAGGTCCGAGACGGGGTGTTGCGGGGGCGAGGGCGTGGTCTGGAGGCGGCGCCGCCTCGTGAGATTAAGCGGCTGCAGGAGTTGGAGAGGGAGCATGCTTTGCTCCAGGAGGAGCACGACCTCTTAAAAAAAGCCATCCGGTTCTGTTCCGTCGAAAGGCGGACATCTTCGCCTTCATCGCGACTCAAGCGTCGACGTACGCAGTGACCCGACTTTGTGCGCTCTACGGGGTGTCGCCAGCTGGGTACTATGCCTGGCGCCGTCGTGGCCCCAGCGCTCATGCGGAACAGGACCGACGTTTGACACAGCGCATCACGGAGATCTTTCATCGCCACCGTGGTTGTTACGGAAGTCCGCGCATTCATCGCGAGCTTCAGGCCGAGGGTTGTCGCGTGAGCCGTCGCCGTGTCGAGCGACTCATGCGTCAGGCGGGATTGCGAGCGCGTGTGGCGCGGATCTATCGAGGCAACCCGGCGCTCCATCGCTTTTACACGCAGCATCCTAATCGGCTCCCTCGGGGTGGAGCACAGGGACCTAATCAGGTATGGGTGGGCGATCTCACATACCTCCCGGTGGGCCGGCAGTGGCTGTTTCTCGCCGTGGTTGTGGATCAATGGTCGCGTCGGGTCCTTGCTTGGAGCCTGGGGCGTCGCCGAGATGCGCACCTGACGCGAAGGGTGCTCGACGCGGCGGCTCGACGTCGGCAGCCACATGACGGCGTGATCTTTCACAGCGATCGGGGCAGTGAATACTCCGCTGTGTCGCTTCGGCAGCGGTTGCGGGCCCTCGGGATCCAACAGAGTTCGGCTCGTCGCGGGCCTGAGGAGAACGCTCACGTCGAGTCTTTCTTTCACTCGTTGAAGGCGGAACTCATTCACGGGGCGCAGTTTGACACGGAGGAAACGCTACGCCGTGAGCTGCGGCGTTACATCGACTACTACAACCATCGGCGACGGCATTCCGCACTGGAGTACCTATCGCCCGTTGACTACGAAGCGCGCGCGGCGTAAAACAGTGATGCATGGAACCCCGTGTCTACAAAACCGGGGGAAGATCCCATGCGCGGGAGCAACAGTTGATCTGTGCGCGTGGAACGATCAAGAATGGCCAAGCGTTTCTTACGGCAGATGAATCGGCGCATGCAGCAATGCCCGAAAGTATGACGAAGTTGGCAAGTCAGCGCCTGCAGCTGATTTGCTGGGTCGTTAGACAGCACCTCGATAGGTTAGCCGAATGCATCGCGTAGCTAAAATCGTTCGCACCCTACTCGCTTTGCTATCGAGCAGATCCGTTCGGCTGCCTACGGATCCTATACCGGCGACGTGGCCTGATCTCCTCAGTAGCAAGGTGCCACTTGCTTCTCGTCTTTCCACGCCTGATCAAGAGCGGCTGTGTCGTCTTATGCAGCTTTTTCTAAGAGATGTTCCGATCGAAGGTTGCGCTGGTCTTGAAGTGACCGAAGAGATCCGGGTGACAATCGCAGCTCAAGCCTGTCTTCTGTTATTGAGTATGCCGTATCCCAAATACACTCGGGTCCGGCGCATTCTTGTGTACCCCTCGAGCTTTGTGCCGAAGACGGTGGCGCTGCCATCTTCGGGTCAGATCGTTCGTCGTGATGTACCGCTTCGCGGCCAAGCCTGGACGTCTGGCGTTGTAGTCTTGGGATGGGATGCAGTAGAGCGAGACACGCTTGTGTCAACCGACGGTGAAAACGTGGTCCTTCACGAATTCGCGCATATGCTTGACGCCGAAGACGGCAATATGGATGGCATCCCCGTAGTTGAGTCCGCTTCTGCCTACAGAGCATGGGCCGGACTAGTTTCCTCCCAATTCGCCGAACATCTCGCGCGAGTGGAGCGCGGTGAGTTGACCATACTCGATCCTTACGGAGCCGAGAATCGTGCGGAGTTCTTTGCGGTTGCTACAGAAGCCTTCTTTGAGAAGCCGGTCAGACTACGCGCGGGTCAACCTGATCTTTATGCATTGCTCGTCGATTTCTTCAAGATCGACCCAGCGCAGTTGGTATCTCAGTCGGATTCAGGCGGTGCTGCCTAACAGTGTCCCACACCCCGCTCCGTTACAGCTTGTACTCCTTCGCGCAATCACTGGCTTCCTCTCTGCCTGTTCCTCCAGCAGCGCCCCCTCGGAAGAGGTAACACTCTTCGTCACGATGGGTAGAGATTGACGTGCTGCCGTAGAGATGGCCATCCAGTGTCAGCGGTGTTGTACTACAAGCTCAAGATTGACGAAAAGAAGACTCTCAAGGGGAAGACCAGCCTAGAGAAGGCTCTGCGACTGGTGGCACAGAACCCACGGTACATGTTTCTGCTCTGTACCGAGACGCACGCCATGGCCTCCGCATACCTCGTGAACAGCGCTCTAACCAAGCACGAATACCTGCTATTCGATCCGAATATCGGCCTTCTTTGCTGGGACACTGCGAACGGCTTCGTGAGCGGCGCAAAGAACCTCCTGGAGAGGATCTACAAGCCGAAGAGTATCGGTCTGTTCTCGATGGTCAAGGAGTAAAGGCGTGGAGCGGAGGGCGCACTGTGCCTGTCGTTACCTCTGCAGGCCCTATATTAGCTACCATGACCGACCGGATTCTGGACCAGGAGTTCATCTCCCTCCAGGAGGTGCTCGCCGGCCGCTACTCCCTGCAGCGCGAACTCGGCCGTGGGGGAATGGGGATCGTGTATTTGGCCCATGAAGTCGCGCTCGACCGGCCAGTGGCGCTCAAGCTTCTGCCACCAGCCATGGCGTCGGACCCGGAGCTGCGCGAACGGTTCATGCGTGAGGCGCGTACGGCGGCAAAGCTCTCGCAGCCAAACATCGTTCCGATCTATACAGTGGACGATGTGGGCGGCTTCGTGTTCTTCACGATGGCGTATGTCAACGGTATATCGCTCGGCGCGGCGATCCGGGATCGAGGCCCCCTCCCCTCGGGTGAGGCAAACCGGGTCCTTCGCGAGGTCGCATGGGCGCTCGCTTACGCGCACGGTCGAGGCGTGGTACACCGAGACGTCAAGCCCGACAACATCCTGCTAGAGACGGGCGGCGCGCGCGCGTTAGTGACGGATTTCGGAATTGCACAGGTTGGCGAGACCCCGGATATCACTGGAAAAGGCGAAGTGCTCGGGACCGCCGAATTTATGAGTCCCGAGCAGGCAAATGGCGAGACAGTGGATGAGCGGAGCGACATCTACTCTCTTGGAGTGGTCGGCTATCACATATTGACCGGTCGACTCCCCTTCGAAAGTGAGACTCCCGCGGCAGTGCTCGCGAAGCACATCACGCAAGCTGCGCCTCCCCTCTCCAGCGTCGCACCGGAGGTGCCCCGGTATCTGGCTCAGGCCATCGATCGTTGTCTGCTCAAGGCCCCGGCCGACCGTTTCGCGAATGCCGAGGACCTCGCTGCGGCTCTGAGCCAATCCATCGAGCTGCGGCGGGAAATTCCGCTGCCACTTCGCGTGTTCCTCAAGCAGAACCGCGAGCAGTTGAGTGGCTTGCCGCTGTGGGCCTTGTTCGTGGTGTATTCGTTTGTGATTGTCTTGGCCGCCGGTTTGACCGGAGAACCTGTGCTGGCTTTCATCATGTTGTTGATGGCCCTCACCATAGGAGTTGTCCCAATCGGGATGCTCCTACGAATGGCACGCCAGCTCCTCGGGTCGGGATACGGTCATCAAGAGCTCCTCCTCGCGCTCAAGGACGATCTCCAGACACGCAAAGAAGAACTGGCCTTCGAGCGCAGCGGTGAGAGGAATTGGGTCGATCGGATGGCAATCGGCCTCAGGTATGGAGGCCTGGCCGCAATGGGAATCGGGACGGGATTGGCATACGTCCTGGACCTGAATGCCGTCTCCGGGTTGGCACTTGGAGCAGTGGCCGCGCTCACAGGCGGGGGGTTGGTCGCTACTATGGTGGGGTTACCCCTCTCTTCGGTCAGAGGTAGCATCGGGCGCGGCTTACCCGGAAGATGGTGGAACAAGTTCTGGGAGAGCCGTGCGGGCAAGTGGCTGTTCAAGGCCGCGGGCGTCCGGCTCAAAGGTCTCCCGAATGCGGGTACGGCGTATGGCCCCACCGAGTTGGCAATTGGCATGGCTGCTGAACGTCTCTTCGAGGAATTGCCGAAGGCCGAGCGTGAACAGCTCAAGGAACTCCCCGAGGTTGTGAGTCGGCTCGAGAAGGACGCTTTGCGTATGCGGCAGCGCGTCGAAGAGTTGCACGGAATGCTTGGCGACATCGGAAGCGAAGGAGACGCCGGGCTGACAGGACGCGTGACCTCGGGTGCTTCCCATCCAGATCTGCTGGCGCAGCGTGACCACCTTGCTGAGGACCTCAACCAGGCGCGCGACGAGGCTCAGGCCAGGCTACAGGATGTTGTTGCCTCACTGGAGACCATCCGGCTTGGTTTGCTTCGTATGCATGCCGGCACAGGAACGGTCGGGGGAATCACACAGAGCTTCTCCCAGGCCGACGAGATTGCGGCCGATATCGAGCGGCTCTTGGAGGGACGTTCGGAGGTCGAACTGGCACTAAAGGGGGTAAGCGAAGGGCGGTCGGGGTCTGGTGGATCATCTCCGAGTGGTACCCAACACACTAACCTAGCCTGAGTACCAACCGATCCGTGCCATGAGCTCAATCGCTCGCCTAGCTCGCGATGTTGCCCCTCGCCTGCGGATCGTGGCATTCCGAGCCAAACCCCACCGTCCCGACTAAGGTAAGTCAATAGAACAGAGGTGGTTACGAGGTGAGCGGTCAAGATGTGGCCGCTCAACCGTCCTGACTCACCCACACCAGAGAGGAGATAACGCCAACAGAGGCACACTCAAGGCACAGTGTTCAACAACGCGTTGGACGTGCGCAGTGGATTTCCCATCCGCGGTGCTTGGGTGCGCAAGCCTGATTGGTGGAAGGGGGGGCTTCCACCACGAACGGCATCACACCATAATGTTGCTGGTGCAAGAGGAACGGACACAGTGGCCATAACAGGGAGTCTCGAAGAAGCGTCACTACCTGACGTGCTGCAACTGCTCTCAATGGGGCGGAAGACGGGGCGTTTGTCCGTTGCTGACTTGACAAACCTGGGCTACATCTACGTTGACTCTGGCCGCATCACTTTCGTCACCCTCGTCAACCGGCGCGATAGGCTGGGCGACATCCTCCTGAAGAGCGGGAAGATCACCGTGGAACATCTCACCCAGGCGCTGCGGCTGCGGGAATTGGATCCTGACAAGAAGCTCGGTGAGGCGCTGGTTGAGATAAAGGCGATCGACCGTGCGGAGCTGGAGGACCACTTGAGGGTGCAAATTGAGGAGGCGGCCTATTTCCTGTTCACCTGGCGGCGCGGCAATTTCACCTTCGAGAGTGGCTTGCAGCCCGAAGAACGAGATTTCCTGGTCTCCATCGAACCGGAATCGCTGTTGCTCGAGGGGGCGCGACGCTCCGACGAGTGGACTCAGGTCGAGAAGAAGATTCCATCCTTTGACCTCGTGTTCAAGGTCGATGCTGATCAATTGAAGTCATCCGGCGAGATCCTATCCGAAGCACAGAGGAGGCTGGTACCACTGCTTGATGGCACGCGCAACGTGGCCATGCTCGTCGATGAGAGCGGCATGGTCGAGTTCGAAGTCGGCAAAGCCATTTACGAACTGGTCAACTCCGGATTGGCCAACGCTATTGGCAGACGGAAGTTGGAGCCGACACCGGACGACCAGCCGAGTTGAAGTTGACGCAAGTGGGTTAGAGAGAGGAAGAAACTCAGCATCTGGACTATGTGCAGTTGACCACATGCTTGGCGGACGAAGGCGAGTTCCCGAGCTCGATATGCCAAGCTGTCTCCTCACCTCGTCCCTGTACCAGGAGTCGCGGGCACAGCCGACGAGTTGAGTGCCCCGAGGATCGACTCTGCGTAGAGCAGGTCTCCCGTGAAGCCATCGTAATACTGGAACACGACCTGCGGACGCGGATAGGCCACCATACGAGGGGGGCCGTCTTCTCGGCGGTTCGTGAGCACGTTGTTAACGCGAACCACGGTATAGATGGGCTGTGATCGAAGCTGAACCGGCGTCTCGTCGAGCATGTAGGTCGACCAGCGGATGTCAACCTGGCGACCATGCGAGTCAAACGGCCCATTGGGCGGCCTTCCTGCCTCGGCCGCGGCGGCGTGGTTTCGCGAGTTGTGTGGACCAGACGCGAACTCCCAGACGCTGTCCGTGATCTTGACTGCAAAGCTGTTGTGGAGATCTCCGGTCAACACGAAGACCGGTTTGCCGAGGGAGTCCCAAAAGTGGACCAACTCCTCACGCTCTTCCAGGAACCCGGTCCACGCGTCATCTCGGCTGGGCGGAGCAGCAGCCCCTGTTGTGATGGTGCTGCCTGTGCCTCCCACGTGAGGCACCGTGAGATTCACCGACGAGAGCACAAAGAAGAACTCCGCATCGCTGCCTCGCATGGCGTCCATCAGCCAGTCCTTCTGTTGCTTCCCAAGCATGGACACGCCGGGCTTGTCCGGCTGCGTCACGTCATACACAGTCCGGTGTGACCGCGTGTCCAGGAGGAAGAACTCCGTGTTGCTCACTCTCATGCGGGAGTACGACCGGCGGCCGATGGAGTAGGCAGCCGTACCATTCTGGTTCGCCGCCGGATGGATCCGCAAACGGTGGGCGTCCAGCACCTCGACGATGTCGTAGACGCCGGCGTTGGGGTCGCCGCCCACCCCATCGAGCCCACGTGCGCTGACACCGGCCGTTTGTCCTCCCCAATGCACGAGAAGGTTGGCCGCCTGGTTTAGGTCGAGCTCGGTGAAATCGGCGCCGGAGTCGGACAGGACGTCGTCCCCCGCCTTCAACGTCGCTGTGCCGAAGACAATGCCCTGTTCGGTCAGCGGCGGGTTGCTCCATGCGAGGTAGTCGTACCAGCCCTGCACACCGATGTCGCGAAACACCGAGCGGCGGTGCCGAAACCCGGCTGTGCCCGACCCATAGACGTTGTCGAGGATCTCGTGGTCGTCGAGGGTGAAGAAGGAGGGGACCACGCGGTGCCACAAAGACAGGTTGTTGCCGCGCTCGAGGTAGACCTTGTAGTTCTCCCACACGCCGACAATCGTCGGGGCGACCCTCACCAGCGTGGGCGCTTCGTCCTCAGACAGGCCCACATCATTCAACCACTGTGCGGGCGGGTAGTCGCGACGGTCCTCGTAGAGCCAGTCACCGTTGAGGATGGCGAAGTCGATCTTGCCCGGTAAGCGGTCGAGCATGGTCTTGAAGGTCGGGAGGGCTGGCCCCAGTCCACTAGGGCTCTGGCTATTGCCGCAGGCGAACTCGAAGCTGAAGTTGAACAGCCCCTTGGGGTTGTACGTTGGGTCGCGCACCTGCTCGGCGTCGGGCAAGGTGTGAAAGGAACCCTCCCGGAGCGTGGCCGGCATGTCGTTCTCCCCGACGACCAGCTCGTAGTAGTACTTCGTGTCGGCCTCGAGGTTCGTGATGTGCGCCCAGCCCGTGTTGTCGCGTTCGATCCGTGTGGTCACGGGCCCGGACATCATGTTGAGGTGCTTCGGTCGCAGGCCGTAGCGCACTCGGAACACCCCGGAACGCTGAGTCCGCGCCCAGATGCCGATCTCGTGCGCGCCCAGGCGCCCTAGAATGGGACCGTGGGTTATGCCATTGGGTCGCTGCTGCGCTTCGACAACGGGCGGAGACATGACGCACGCCACACAGCACACCGTTAAGCAGAGTTCGCGCCTCAACCTTCACCTCCCTCTGATAGCAGTATAGGCATTTGCGCTATGCAGTATAGGTAGTATGGGCGTTGCAGGCAGTATCGGCATTTGGTTTCGTTCGTCCCGTCGACCACTTCATACGCACTCAGCTTCACCTCCAAGCAATCTGGCCGTCAACAGCCACAAACCGTAGCCTAGTCTAGTCGGTCCCTGGGCCCAGGCATATCAGCAGGCGGCGGCCGACTACGTCCCTTCTCCGATCGTAAACGACACCATCATCGACACCGAGTCCTCGAGCGACAATGACTCGTTCCTCAATGAAGGGTATCCGGCCTTCTTGGTCATCGAGAATTCGCTGCCGGATTTCTGGGACGCGAACAGCCACTACCACACGTTCGAGGACGCTTCTGACCGATTGGCAAACGACCCGGGCAGCCCCAGCGGTGTGACCTACGATTACGTCTTCGCCTCCGCCGTTACGCGGGCCGTCGTTGCCTTGATCGCCCAAGAAGCAGTGCTGGTGTCGGGACCGACGCAACGCTAGTCCTTATAGGCTAGGTTACCCACACAGGCATCGCAAACACGTTTCGAAATTGGAGTGCACTATGCCCGGAGTCGAAGGACGTGTGGCGCTGGTAACGGGTGCGGGGCGTGGAATCGGGCGGGTGGCGGCCGATCTGCTGGCCTCGCGCGGTGCACGGGTGATGGCCGTTGCGCGCAGCGAGAATGAGTTGCAGACGCTGGGCCAGGACTACGTTGTCGCGGATCTGAGTACTCCTGACGGCTGCGCTCTCGCTGCGGAGGAAACACAGGATCGACTAGGGCCAGTTGAAATCCTGGTGTGCAATCACGGTATTGGCTCAGCACATGAGCGCGTGATCTGGGAGCAGGATCCGGCGCTCTGGCGTGAAACGATGCGGATCAACCTGGATGGCCCGTTTTACCTGTCACAACTAGTTGTCAAAGGTATGATTGAAGCGGGGTACGGCCGGTTGGTGTTCACGAGTTCGACGGCCGGACAGGTGGCGGAATATGCCGGCAGCGCCTACAACAGCTCAAAACACGGTCTGCTGGGCCTCATGCGCTCGGTTGCCCAGGACGCCGGCCCGCACGGCGTGACTTCAAACGCCGTGCTGCCAGGCTGGGTGCGAACACCGATGGCTGAGACGTCAGCCAAAGCCGAAGCCGAGCAGCGTGGTATCACCACGGACGAGGTGTGGGCGGAAAGAGCTGCCCTTTACCCGCCGGGCCGAGTGGTGACAGCCGAAGAAGTGGTCGAGGTCATCGCCTTCCTGGCATCCGAAGAATCCAGCGGCGTCAATGGGGAGGCCATAACCGTAGCCCTTGGAGGCATCTGGTGAGAGAGCAAACCGATGAGTAGGGAGTTTATTCCGTTCGCACAGGAACGAGTGATGTCAAAGTGGGAGAACGTCGTCGATTACAACCTCGGCGATAGCGGCGTTCACCCCATGACGACAGAAGAGCTTGTCGACGATCCTAAAGTTATTGAGGAAGTGCTCTCAACGGGACTTTATCACCCACAGGCAAATGGCATCTTAGAATTGCGAGAGCACATTGCCAGTTTGTACTCCGGAGTCACGCCGGACAACGTGCTTGTCACGAGTGGTGCCGCACAGGCCAACTCCACTTCGATGTGGACGCTGCTGCAACCGGGTGACGAAATTGTCGTCATGCTACCCAACTACATGCAGATATGGGGTATTGCACACAATTTCGGTCTCAATGTTAAGGAATTGCACCTAGGGGAAGACCGCAATTGGGCTGTGGACCTCGATAGTCTGAACAGCACTATAACAGACAAGACCAAGCTCATCGCTGTCTGTAATCCCAACAACCCCTCAGGCTCCATCATGACCCTGGAGGAGATGGATGCGGTTGTCACTGCTGCCGATCGAGTGGGGGCGTGGCTTCTAGCAGACGAGGTCTATGCCGGGACTGAGCGTACCAACGATGAAGTCACGTCCTCCTTTTGGGGACGCTACGACCGCGTGCTGGCAATCGGCAGCATGTCAAAAGCGTATGGCATGCCGGGTTTGCGTATTGGCTGGATCGTGACCACACAAGAATTGGCGGAAGAAATCTGGGCGCGTCAGGAATACGTCACCATCGGTAGCGCAATGCTCGACAACAAGCTGGCTGCCTATGCCCTTTCCCCTGAGGTCCGTCCCCGCATACTAGCGCGAACCCGAGACTACGTCCGCAAAGGATATCTTCACTTCGAGCGTTGGGCAAAGAGCCACGGCGACCTGTTCGCTTGGGTACCCCCACAAGCCGCGCCCATCGTCTTCGCTCGCTACCATGCGGATATCAACTCAACAGAGTTCGGTATGCGCCTGATACATGAATGCAGCGTCCAGATTGTACCGGGTGACCACTTCGGCATGGACGGCCATTTGCGCATCAGTGTTGGGCTACCGGAGGACTACTTGCGTGAGGGGCTTGACCGTATATCCCAGCTGATTACCACATTGCGTTAGGTGAAAGCTGGCGAGAGTCTAGCTCGGCCGGCGTATGGCTCTGCGCACCCTAGTTGCCAGTCCCCTACTCGGCCCCGTCCGGGGACCCGGTGACGGTCTTCCTGCGAACGATGTAGTACAGGGCCGAAGCGACCAAGATGCCGCCAAGCACTGCGGCTTCGGCCGCCGTGACGTGCGAGAGAAGCCACACGATGATGAGGCAACTGGCGGCCGGAACCACGGGCCCTCCCGGAGCCCTGAACACCTTGTCGTTCGCGTGCACGTCCCGTCGGCGCAGCTGGAACACGGCCAGGCTACAGCCCAGGTAGATGAAGAGGAGGGCCGCGCTGGAGGCCACCGCCAAGAACTCGAATGCCCCGCTGATCGCGAGCCCGCAAGTGAGTGCTGCGAAAACCATGATCGCCACGTGAGGCGTTCGGTGGCGTGGATGGACCGCGGCTAGGAAGGCGGGCAGGTGGCCGTTCTCGGCGGCCGCATAGATCGCACGCGGTGACGCCAGGAGATCGCCGCTCAGGGTGCCGAAGATCGAGATCGAAACACCGACGATCAGGAGCAGCCCCGCGCCTTGCAGGACGTGCTCTGCGGTGGCCGCCAGCGGAGTGTCGGGATGCGCAGCCAGGTTCGCTCCCAGGACGCCCTGGGCGACGATCTGGAGAGCGAGGTAGAGGACGAACACACCGCCGACGCCGAGTAGGAGGGCGCGCGGAATGGTCTTGGCCGGTCTTGCGATCTCGCCGCTCGGCGTGAGGGCGCTCTCCGCGCCGCCGAATGCGAAGAAGAGCAGCAACGATGCCGCCCCGAGACGCTCGACGGACGGCCACGAACCGTCGACGAGCAAGTGCTCCCCTTCGACCTGGGAGAAGCCGACCAGAACCAGCAGCAAGAGCGGCACGAGCTTGATGACCGTCAGCACGAACACGAAGCGCGCGCCGTGGCGCACGCCGCTGATGTTGATGGCCGCGAGCCCACTGAATATGACCAGCATGAACGCGACCCGCGTCAGGGGTCCGGCGAGCCCCGGCACGGCAAAGGCCAGAGATTCGTACAACACGTTGGCGATCGCGGCATCCGACATGACCGCGTACGCGAACCACAGCAGCGTCGAGGTGAGGAAACCCGCGAAGGGACCAAACGCAGCCTCGACGTAGGCGTAGGCTCCGCCGCTGGTCGTGACCCGGCTGCCGATCTCGGCGAAGCACAGGAACACGAGCCCGACGGCCACTGCACAGACCAGATAGGCCAGGAACGACGCGGCACCGATCTCGGCGAATACGAGGGCGGGGAGCACGAAGATGCCGGCCCCAACCACCAGATTGATGATGTTGGCGGCCAGATCCCGCGTCC
Source organism: Gemmatimonadota bacterium (assembly GCA_039589275.1). Lineage (GTDB taxonomy): Bacteria > Gemmatimonadota > Gemmatimonadetes > Gemmatimonadales > GWC2-71-9. Next base: position 12,101 of record JBDHHP010000020.1, read on the forward strand.
CGATCGCTCGGATCAGTCCGGGTTCGGTTCCACTGTCCGGGGTGGTCGATCCCGCCCGGCCCACGCTCACACGAACGCACCAAGAGTCGTCACGTTCGTAACTTGATGATTGGCAACACGTAACACAACTCAGTGAATTGCAGCGCAACTTAACAGAAGCAGGTCAGGATGAGTGGGGTTCAGGGGTCGCGAGTGACGGGAGTAAGGGCAGGAGGGCGACAGCATAGCTTGCAGTGCGGCACACGGGTCTGCAAGATTCGTCGCAACGCAATGCCTTCGTTGCAGCTTCGCAAGAGACGAGAACCAGGCCCCACGACCCGCGGGCGCGGACCGCCTGCACCGTGCCAGGGGCGATCGCGACCTGATCGTTGCCGCGCTCGTACCGCGGACACGACTATGCGACAAGACAGGAGAGGTATCACGATGAGACGACTGGTGGCGTTCACGATCGTTGCTGGGGTCCTTCTTTCTGCTTCGACGCCGACATGGGCCCAGGATGCACATCCCCGAGTGCAAGGCAATCCGAAACTCGGTGGAAGTGCGGACCTTTACACAGGGCGGAACAGCCCTGGTGATCCCGCAAGCCAGACTTTGATCAGGTTTGCGGTTTCAGGAGACCACGAGCCCTCCGGCCAAGAACTCAGACTGTTCAATGGCAGGGATCTTTCCGGGTGGGAGTTTTTCCTCGTCGATGAGGACGCCGAGATGGAAGACGTCTGGAGCGTCGAGGACGGTATCCTGGTCGTCAAGGGAGAGCCCCGTGGCTATCTCTACACCGAGAACGACTTCGAGAGTTTCAGGCTCGTCGTTGAATGGCGGTGGCCCGGGACACCAGGCAACAGCGGGGTGCTCATGCGGATAACGGGCGAACCCATGATGTTGCCGAACTCTGTGGAGGCACAGCTGCAGAGCGGCAACGCAGGCGACATGTACGGCTTCCAGGGCTTCAGGATCGGTGGCGATGAGGAACGGCTATCTGAAATTCGAGTTCCAGGATGGCGGCTGGCCAAGATCGAGGGGAACGAGAACGAGCCCGGTGAGTGGAATAGGTACGAAATCACCGTCGATGGCGACAGGATCACGCTGATCCTGAACGGCAAGAAAGTCAACGAGGCGACACGCTGTGACGTGCGGCCCGGCAGGATCGGTCTGCAGTCCGAGGGTGGCGTCATCCACTTCCGCAGCGTCACGTTGACGCCGCTTGAGGACAGGTAAAGGCACCAACGAAGGGGCCAGTTGACAGTACCATGACGCGCATTCTCTACATCGGAGGCACGGGCGAGATCAGCTTCGACTGCATCCATGAGTCGATCCGGCTCGGCCACGATGTCACGGTCTTCAACCGCGGCCACCGCAATGCGGGGCTCCCCGCTGAATGCCATCTCGTCAGGGGTGACGTGGGCGACGACGATGCCTACAGGGATATTGCCAGGCGGGACTTCGACGTCGTGTGTCAGTTCCGGCTCTTCACCACCCGGGCCATGGAACGGGACATCGCCGTGTTCCGAGAACATTGTGACCAGTACGTGTTCATCAGCTCGGCGTCAGCGTATCAAAAGCCGGTGCGGAACCTACCGATCACCGAGGACACGCCCCTCGACAACCCCTTTTGGACATACTCTCAGGCCAAGGCGGACATGGAGGCGCTGCTCCGGGGGCAGCCGGATCTGTCCTACACGATCGTGAGGCCGAGCCACACCTATCGGACGCGGATGCCGACTCCGATGGGCGATAACATCGAGGTGTCTCGCATGCTGCGCGGGAAACCCGTCGTCGTCCACGGCGACGGTGAATCGCTGTGGACGGTGACGCACGCAGCTGACTTTGCGCGACCGTTCGCGCGATTGCTCGGCAATTCGCGAGCGCTGGGAGAGGCCTTCCACATAACGTCAGACCGCCAGTGGACCTGGAACGAGATCTTCGAGGCGATCGCCGCGGCACTCGACGTACAGGAGTTCTCGCTCACGCATGTCGCGTCGGAGACGTTGATTCGATACAACTCGCAGTGGGAGGGCCCACTCCTTGGCGACAAGAGCTGTTCCGTGATCTTCGATAACTCGAAGATCAAGACCATTGCGGGCGACTTCGAGTGCCCAATCGATCCGTGGCGTGGAATGCGGCTCGTGGCGGAGCGGTTTCCACCCAACGACCGGTGCGATCGGGAAATGGACCGCCTGCTGGATCGGATCGTGCGGGAGCAAGGGGGCGGTTGAGCCTCAGGCTTAGCACGGCACTCTACAGAGAGGCACCCTCGACTGTCCTGACACACGCGGGACACATGCCGTGGTTGACCTTGGGCAACGTGGGGGCGTCGAACAGGCTCATGATCCGGATTGCCTCCTCCGCTTCCACCCAGCTGTCGGACGAGACCCTCACCCTCTTGCACCAACTGCACATCGTCAGTAAGTCGTCAGACTGATCTTCTGATAGGTCCAACAGGTCGATTGGATCTCGGGGCTCCTCACGTAGAACTCGATTCCTGAATTCGACATGACCGGCTTCGCCAATTGGTGAGATGTTCATCTCCATGAAGCGACGGCAGTCGGGGGAATCGCAGCGGTATGGGATTGCCGCGAGGCGTGTACCTGCTCGGACCCTTTCTAGTAGTGCCACGTACAGGTACTTGGTTTCAAGCCCGTCGATGAACTGCCACAGCGGCGCACCCAAGACTGAATCAGGTTGCAGGTCTTGAGCGCCGTTCTCCTGCGCGAAGGCAAACCACTCACCGTTTGCATCGACGATCACGTCCTGCGAGTCAACCGCATGAACGAAGGTTCGGGTGTCGTGCGTCACCTAACCGCCTCCTTGCGCGAGCGGCCCGTGACCAGCTTCTGCGGAAGCGGGCCTGATTAAGAGTCTCGGTTGTCGGTGGTATGCGATCTCGTCGTCGGGCGGGCGTCCTACTGCGGCGTCTAATGCGGCGTCCTACTACGGCGTCTAATACGGCGTCCAGCTACGGCGTCTACCACGGCGGCGGGGCCACGAAGGCCACCGGCGCTTGCTGTCGGATCAGGAGCGCGACGGGGTAGCTTGCACCGCGGTACGAAGGTCCGCAAGACAGAGCCACCAAGGCCGCCAGGTTCGGTCCTTTCTCTTGTCGGCACCGGGCGCAAGAGTGCATGTTGTGCACGGATTCAGGTTGCCGCGCTGATTGGGAAAGATGGACGGATGGACGACAGCAAACCCAGACGAATCGGCCTCGTTGGCTACGGCATGATCGGGGGAGCGATCGGTAGGGCCGCCCGTGACGATGGCTTCGCCGAGGTCGCCTTCGTGCACGGTCTAAAACGTGACGAGGCGGCGGTGGCCCTTCCCGATGTGCCCTTCCTCGAGCATCTGTCGGATGTCGCCGAACAAGAGGTGGATCTGGTCGTCGAGGCGGCCACCGCCGAAGTGGTGAGCGAGATAGCACTCGACGTGCTGGCGCGGCGCGACATGCTCATCTTCACGATGACCGCGCTGTCCGACGACGGATTCCGCGAGGCGGTGCGCGAGATGTGCCGCGCATCCGGCACCCGGCTCTACATCCCCCACGGCGGCATCTTGGCTCTGGACGGCGTCTACGACGGGCGCAGCGTCATCGAAGAGATCAAGATCACCACCACCAAGGCGCCGAAGAACCTGGGCCTCGAGGATCTGTCGACCGAAGGGGTGATCTATGATGGACCGACACGCGACGCCTGCAGGCTATTCCCGCGCAATGTCAATGTCCACGCTTGCATCGCGCTCTGCGGCATCGGCTTCGACCGCACCCACAGCATCATCATCGCCGACCCGGCAACCACCAAGATGGCCCATGTAATCGAGGTAAGCGGGGACGGGCTGGAATGGAAGATCGAGATTGCGGCTACCGCCGGGAGCGGCGTCACCAGTGTTTACACACCGGTCTCAGGCATCAACACGGTCCGCCGCGTTCTCTCACGCGACTATGACATCGTCCTCGCCTGAGGCGGGCGCCGAATGCTGTCGGGTTGAATGGCCCGTTGCCACCGAATCCCGCCGCTGCAGACCACCATGGATGATGCCCCATAACTGATCCGCTCGCGGGGCTCGTACCTGCCCTCGCCGACGGCCGCCGTCAAGTGACGCTCGGGTGACGCCGCTGCGTTAGAATATTGCCGGCCAATCGAAGTACGCCGGTGGCCCTCGTGGCCCCGCCCGAGCCCACGCACCAACCAACAAGGCAAGGAGGCAGACATGGCACACAAGGACAAGATTCAGCTTATGTTCGTCGTCGTTGCCCCGCCGGACCAAGTCGAGGAGGGTGATCGCATCTTTCGCAGCCACGCTACCTGGATGGAGGCCACACATTACCGCGACGGGGATAAGGCTCTGTTGAGTTACAACCTGTCCAAGGGCCCGGAACTCACAAACCCCATGGATCCCAACTCTGCCCCGACCGGGAACACCTACTTCGTCCTGAGCGAGATCTACGAGACGGAGGCTGGGGTAGCCGACCACGTTGAGCAGTCGCAATCAGGTTGGCAGGAATTCCCAGATGCCGTCGCATGGATGGAGAAATGCACGGTGACGGCTGTGCCAGTAGCCCCAATCATGTACTCTCTGTGGTGAAGGCGGAACGCAATTAACGCACACGACACTGTCGTGTCGCGCGTTTTGCCTGTCCCCCGAGGTGGGGTAAGAAGTGAAGCCAGCCCTCAGCTGTCGGCTGTCAGCTCCACCAATGACAACCGACAACCGAGAGCTGACAGCTGACAGCTGACAACCGCCTTACTCCGGCATCGGAATCCTGCTCGCATTCTCGGCGAGCCACTGCTGCAACGTCATGAGTTCCGGATTGAGCTGGCGACACTCGTCCACATTCCGGTTGCCCCGGAACCTGTCTGGAAAATCGCGCTTGAACTGGAACATGTTGCCGATGTCGTCGGCGCCGGGGAAGTCAAAGCTGCGATACACGTCTGCCGGCACCGCGTTGTACGTAATCGGCTTTCCGAACGCCTCGGAGAGTGCCTGAGCCACTTCCGTACCGGTCAAATGCTCGCCGGCCACACCCACGGTCTTGCCGATGTAATCCTTGCCTCGCTTGAAGATGCCGTACGCGCACTTCCCGATATCCTCAACGGCGATCATCGGCAGCTTCACGTCGTCCATTGGGAACACAATGAATAGGCTGCCGTCTTCCGCCTTCTGCGGGCCCCACCCAAAAGTGATGAAGTTTTCCCAATACCCCGACGTGTACAGGAAGGTCGTGGGGACTCCAAGGTCCGTGAAGTACTTGTTCGCATCGGCCTTGGCGTCGAAATGCGGCACCTTATAGTTGTCCTGTAACGTGGGCATGCGGTCGTCGCTAAGCGGCACGTCGTCACGCGTGTCCTCGAAGGTCGACCAGATCGCATGCTGAATGCCGGTCGCCTTGGCCGCTTCGGCCAGCGTCTTGCCCTGTTCGGTTTCCTTCTGCGGCGAGAAGTGCTCCCAGAAGTTCGTGAGGCAAAACGCCCCGTAGGCACCCTTGAACGCCTGCTTGACGCTGGCGGGATCGTCGAGGTCCGCCTTCACGACCTCTGCGCCATGCGCCGCAAGCGCCTTGGCTTTGTCAGAGTCCGGATTTCGCGTAACGGCACGTGCCGCGAACTCGCCGTCTTTGTCATTCAGAATCGCGCGAACGAGACCTCCGCCCTGCGCGCCCGTTGCACCGACCACTGCAATGATCTTCTTCGCCATACCTGTCCAACTCCTCGTGTTGTGGTTCATCGTTCCTGCCAGGTCAGGGGAATGACGACTGGGATAGTCGCATTCCAGGGCACCAAGCCCGAAGTCCCAACAGCCCAGTCGGCCCGGAGGTTCCCGAAGTGCACAGCAACACCATCCCCGAGCCATGCATGGAATGGCCGCCGCCGACTCACAAGGGACGCTCCATGACGCGACAACTCGCGCTGAGGCCGGGGCGCTTGGCTCGGCCTTCTTCTTACCATTTCGTGACCTCGACAATACCTTAGCCGCGTCGCCCTCCGGGTCGCCCTCCCGAACCCAAAGGAGGGGATTATGCGCCGTCTCACCACAGCCGCAGTGTCCGTCACCCTTCTCGCCGCCTGTCAAGCTGTCGAGACGGCGGAGCAGCTAGCGACCCGCATGGAGCGAGAGTCACAGACTGCTCGCGCAGAAATAGAACCAATCGTCGCTGATTTTGAGCGGTGGATGGCGGCGGGCCAAGTCGACTCATTGGCGACCTTACTGGCCGAAGACGCGTGGCTGCTGCCGCCCAACGAGCCCGCGATCAACGGCCGGGCAGACTGGGTTTCCTGGATTAGTCCCTCATTCGCGCATGGGACTTGGACCGAAGACATCATCACGGAATCGATCGTTGCAAGTGGCCCGATTGCCGTCGAACGAGGCAGCTACGTGCTGAACTTCACTCCAGGGCCGGACTCACCGCGCGACGCTGTTGCCATCAGCGATACGGGCAAGTACCTGTGGCACTGGCATCGTGTCGACGGTACTTGGCAGCTCGCCACAGCTAGCTGGAGTAGTGATCTTCCGCTGCCTTGAACTAGGCTAGCAAAAGGGAGCAGGCTGAGTCCAATGGTCCGCTAGCGGCGCTGGCCGGGGGAGGCGAGTGTCTCCCTCATGGCTCAGAATTCAAACGTTTGCCTTCCACCCTGAAGAGGCTTCTGTTTCCCATGCCATTCGAACAGACCACTCAGACCCGGCGGCAGCGTCACCGTGGCGGTTAACCCGTCCTCGCCGTTTCGAGCCAGTTCGACATCGATATTCCCGTATGGATGGGGAACCCTCCCTTCCGCATGACGGAGTGAACCGAGTCTTGGCGCAATGTGTATGCGACGGAATCCCGGTTCAGCCGACCTGATGCCCAGTACGGTCGCAAGCAGACCATAATTCGGATGAGCGCTCCAGGCGTGGGAGTCTGAACGAGTCGGTTCGGGCCGCTCCGGCGTGGTCGTCAGCCCCATGGCGAGCATGGTTCGCCACGGTTCGAGTTGCTCGATATAGCGGTCGCCCCAACCAGCTCTTTCGAGCGCTTCAAGGAGGTAGTAGCCAAAATAGTAGGTCGCCTGCGTCATAGTGGTATCGCTGAGGATTCTCTGCATCAGTCCACTTTGTTGACCCGCAGGGTAGGCGTCTACGAGCAGTGCCATGGTGTTGGTTTGCTGGCTATAGAGTTGCTGGCTTGGCACGTCACGGAACAGGCCACGTTCATTATCCCATGCCAGCCGGCGGACGGCTGCAATGATGGAATCGGCGAGCGCACGGTAACGGTCTGCTTCGATCGCCAATCCCAAAGCTCGTTCGATTTCGGCCGCCCTCTTGAGCGCATAGACATACTGCAGCGTGATGACCGTTGAAGGCCCGTCTCTGCCACCCGGAGGAACGCCAGTCTGCCATTCGTCCGCCCAGTCTACAAAGGGCCACCAGCCCAGCTGGCCGACCATTCCCGTCTCATCCAGTTGCGTTTCAAACCAGGAAAGCACACTGCGGATTCCAGGAAGGAAACCTCGCACGAACTGCAAGTCGTCGCGGTGCATCCAAAAGTCGTGCACCATGGCAATCCAAATCAGCGAGAAGGTCGGGATGTATTGCCCCAGGTCGGATGGGTAGCGGCTGGCCGTGATCCCCTCGGGTATTCTCGAGAGATCGAAGTGGGAAATCGCCTGGCGGACCAGCCGATCGTCATCGCTCATGTAGAGCGAGATCAGCGCCTGGATTCTGGAATCGCCGACGTACTGCAGCTGCTCATAGTAAGGCGTGTCAAAATAGGTTTCGAACGCGCATAGACGTAGTGCTCGCCAATTCATCTCCCACATATCCGAGAGCCACGGGATATCACTCTGAAAGCGTGCGCGCATCTCGAGAGGATAAGCCGTAAAAACTCCATAGAGATCGTGTATGTTCAGCGGATCTTCCGCAGTCTCGATTTCCATTTGAACGTAGCGGTAGGTACGAAACCAGAGCGTTTGGAAGTGGCGGTCGTCACCGCCATCGGGAAAGAAAGCATCTCTGACTCCGGCTATGCCTTTGCCTTCAATCTCGTTGCGGTTCCCCTTACGGCCTTCAGCATCTTTCAGAGCCTCGGCATAGGTCAGTTTTACTTTGCTTCCGGCACCTCCACTCACCTTCAGCACGGCATACGCATTTGTCAGATGAGACTGATCGAGCAGGAGGCTCGCTTTCGTCTTTGGGGGAATCGTCAGACCGTTGCGACCTTGCAGGAAACCGTCATTTGGCACAACACCGCTTGCTCGGCGTATGCGGGCGTAACGGACAACACTCTCTTCCATGGGCGGAATGGAGCGGGGGACCAGGTGCCATCCCCAGGCTTCACCGGTTTGGTGCGTCCCACGGGTGCGGGTGATTTCAGCGTTCCAGCCAGTGACTGTCGCGGCGTTGCTCCAGCTATCATCGTCGTAATCGACCTGTTTCCAGCCCCAGGGATAGAGACTCGCTTTGACCGACTCACCAGGTGGCGCTGCGTAGTATCCACCGACATCATTGCTTCGGATTGGAATGGGTTCGTAACCCGAGTTATGCAACGCTTTCCACTGCTGATCGGTGTTCACGATGGATTCCCGCTCTCCGTCGCCCTGGAGCAGAAAACCGCTGCGATAGCTGAACTGAGCGACCGGTCGTTCTGAACCCCAATTCCAGACCAGTGCTGCCAGCACGTTTTGACCGGCGCGTAGATACTGAGCCAGATCCAGCGTCTGGTAACGCCAGTGCATGAGGTCCGAACGTTGCGGTCCGGTTGCCACATGCTGCCCGTTGACGAAGAAACGGTAGCGATTATCAGCGGAGATGTGAACGACAAACTTCTCAGGCGTGCTTTCCAGTCTCAAAACCCGCCGGAAGTGAAAGACACCATATCTGTCTCCCGGTACGTCCGGGTGAAAAACCCAGAAGGCTGCAGGTGCCCCGTTGAAGACACGCGGCACTTCTGACTGAGCCTCGCACGTCTGGGGAGTAGTCCAACGTAATATGATGACTGCCAGGAGTATCAGCGAGCGGAGAGAGATGTGCAATTTGATTCTGACGACGTTGAGGTATCGGTATGGAGTTTCGTTTCCGGCCTGCCAAGTATGTTCTTCTCTAATGAAGCTGTCCAGCCGCTCGTCTGAAGGGGCACCGATATCGCTACTCGCCGAAACGAAGGATCCCGAAACGCTGGAACTCGTGGAAGCTGGCGTCAACGCGGGCCCAGTACCAGGAGGTAGGGGTCTCGCCGTCGTAGTCGACACGATAAAAGTTCGCACGCCAGAGGGAGCCGGGCCGGGGAGGGACGCCCTGCAGCGGTTCCAGCAGGGCCCACGGGATGAACACTTCCGCCCGCCAGCCCGTAATGTTCGCCCCGGGCTCGCGGGGCCCCCCGATCGCGGTCGTGGCTCGGCGCGTGAGACGCTCCCCTTCGTAGTGCCAGGGCCGCCAACCCAGGAACTCCCCCTGGAAGTTCGGGATCAAGATGGGCAGCTCGTAGCCGAGAGGGGAGATCTCGTACTCGAAGTACACGGGGTAGGCCTCGTCGGTCCACAAGAATACCTCAAAGACGTCCTCGTTCCAGAGATCGAGAAAGTCCTCGGTCATGGTAGCCGTGATCCGAGAGTCGGAGCCATCCATGAGGACGTAGAGGCCGGTCGCGGAGTAGAGGAGCTTCACACGGGTCTCGTACTCGAGCCCTGCTTCTTCTCGCCGGTGAAGCGGAACCCATTGGGCGCGCTCCCAAGCCGGTGCTGACCCATCTCCGGTGAGGTCGAAGTCCTCCGTCGGAGCGACGGTCATCTCTGGGAGGCCCCGCGAACCGTCGCCTCCCACCGTCGCGGGGCCACTGCAGGCGGCGCCAGTCAAGACACCAACCCCCAAGCATACAGACACGACGCTTCGGAACGGCACAGGCAGCACCATCGGATTCCTTCCTCGAGGAAGACGGGGGTACGGACCTTACGCCCCACCTGGCTCCGGCTTTACTGCGAAACTGAAGTAGCCAAACCCGATTGCTAGAAGTAGGTAGATCGCGACAGTGGACCAGCCGAGCGCGTTAACGGCACCGCCGAACTGGGCGATCAGTGCGATGATGCAGCCCACGCTATCGCCAATGAACAAGGCGAGCAGGATAGCACGCCGAGCCTCGGAATCCGGTGCGTTTCGTGCGACCCACGTCAGGACTGCGAAGGTGATAAGCGCCGCGCCAAACAGCTGCGCCACTACCTGAAGAACGGCTCCGACTTCAGGACCAGCTCCTTCAGGACTGTAGAACGACGCGACTTGGCCCGGGGCGAGAATGAACCCGAGTCCAAACACGGTGGCGACAATCGCGTTCACGATCATCAGCGCGCTGAGCTTCATCAGACGCCTCCTCTTGGTTGCTTGGGATGTTCGTTCCAGTCGGCGGGCAAGATGGCCTCGTCGTCGGGCGGGCGCCTACTGCGGCGTCGCACTACGGCGTCTGAAACGGCGTCTGTCTGGCGGCGGGGCCACTAAGGCCACCGGCGTTTACTGTCAGGCTCAATGGCTCGAGGGCGACGCCCTAGCTTGCAGCCAGGTACACGGGTCCGCAAGGAGTAGCAGCAGATCGACGCACATTGATGCCCGTCTGACAATGCCGTCAATTCGCTGGAGGATGATCTGTACCCGGTCCAAGTATGTCCGGACACTCAGCCGGCGCGGCAAGTAGTTGGTCATCGTCCAGGCCACGGAGTCGTTGAGAGGCCGCACTCACCAGGAAAGAATGTGGAGTAACAGCGGACACGCTTACAAACGATCTAGGAACTGATATGCGCCGATAACTACGAAGGAAAGGAAAGAGACGATCGCAAACACACTCCAGGTCTTACCGGGCCGCAACTGGGGATGAACTATACGATAGCGGAAGTATAGTGCAGCGAAGCCGAGAAAAGGCAGCATCAATGCCTGGGCAAAACCACCGATCAGAACCAGTGTCACTGGTTGTTCCGTTCCCAGGTAGACAATGCACAGGAAAATGACGATGCCAATGCAGGTGAACTTGACGACGTCCTGACGCTGTTCCTCTGTCCGGAAGCGCAATATCCCATAAAGCCGTGAAGCATCGGCAAACAGGCGTGCGTTTGCGCCGGTTGCCACAAACATGGTTGAAAACAGAACCATGAATGCTCCGCTCAAGAAGATCCAGAGACCCAGAGTGCCGAAGGTCTCAGTGTACATTGTAGAAAGCTGCGCCATGAGGTTCGAGTCATTGACATCGGCGCCACTGCCATGCAACACCGCTGCACCAAGGACATAGAAAGCCATGGTAGTGATCGTATAGATCACCATGGATACCCAGGCATCCACATTCATAACCCGAATCCATGACTGGGCGCGTTCAGCCCATGCCGGGGAATCATCCCGTGGACCGACATAGCGCGCATAGCCTTTTTCCAGGCACCAGATTGGGTAGTAAATCAGTTCAGAAGCCCCCACGCCGGTCATACCGAATACGGCAAAGGCGATTGCAGTATCTGCAGGCAGTCCAAACGCCAGTCCACTGCCAATCTGCTCGGCACTGATACTCCACTCGGTTGCCTGTAGAGCAAATACTGCTGCCAGTGTAGTGAATGAGAAGAACACCACCATCATTACTGAAAAGCGTTCAATCAGTTTGTAACGACCTACAAAGAGCAGGAGGCCAATCACAGCAGCGGTGAGTATTACCCACAGAGTATGTGTCCAGGCGGTCGGATCGGTCCGGAATAGAAGGTCGAAAACCTGGCTGACAGTACCAAGCATCCCTGAAAGCTGGAATAGGGTACCGACGTACATGACGGTCCAGAGAATCACACACCAGGAGACAATCAGGCGGGGACCAGGTAGTGAATTCAGGGCATCTAATGAGGACACGCCTTCAGAGATGGCATAACGCCCCAGCTCTACCTGAATGAACACTTTGATGAAGCAACTGAAGATGATGAACCAGAGCAGAATGAATCCGAGTTCTGCACCGAGCAGAGTGGTCGCGATGAGTTCACCACTGCCAACAATGTTGGCACTGATGATTAGGCCTGGGCCTATCTGACGAAGTATGGCGCCAAGGGACTTGGGAGCCTGCTGAATAGCACTGTTATCCATAAGAAGATCTGTTCTTCTCGCTGACACGGGCTGTGTGCAGATAGTACCTTAAAGCTATGGCTATCCGCAAAGCCTCATCAGAGGTGCGGAATAACGGACGGGCCCACGCAGCCAACCCTCAGCGAGAAGGATCGATCAAGTTTGGGCCGGTGCTCGGCTTCGTTGCTGTGTGGCTGGGCGGATCGTGGCTCGTGGTGGGAGCATTGCTGCTACCGGCTCTGCCAGGCGGATGGTTTGCAGTTGCAGCCGTGATCGTGCTGTGTGCCATACCCGTGTACATGTTGCTGCGTGGCTTGAGTGGTGCAACGTATCCGTCTGCGCTCACAAGGCTGCTCGTATTCAGGCCGTTCTGGTACCTGATGCTGTTCATGCCGCTCCTGGCCGGGGCGGGCATTGTCGGAGCGGTCGCCGGCCTTCCATTCGAAGCGAGCCGCGTCGCGGGGACCTGGTCGTTGGCGGCAGTCGCCGCGCTGTTGGCGGTCGCGTCGCTGGTGGGCTACGCCGGCGCCAGGCAGTTGGTGGTAAGGCAACTCGATGTGCGGCTGCCGAACCTGCCCGATGCGTTTGAAGGCTTACGCATCGTTCAGGTTTCGGATGTTCATGTCGGGCCGCATACGTCGCGTCGGCACCTCACGCGCATCGCGGATGCCGTGCGAGACGCCCAGCCCGACATGGTAGTCTACACCGGCGATCAGGTAGACGATTTCACCCGCGACGTGGAGCACTTCGTAACGGCATTTGGCGACGTGACGGCAACCCTGGGAGCGTTCGCAATCGCCGGCAACCACGACGTGATCGCAGGATGGAACGGCGTTCGGCAGGGGCTTTCGGATGCGGGGATTACCGTACTGGTCAATGCGGCCGTGCCGGTCGAGCGCGGCGGCGAACGGATCTGGTTGGCAGGGACCGGTGACCCTGCCGGAAATTCATGGCATCGCGGTGGTGGACTGAACGCCGCGCCCGACATCGAGCGCACACTCAGTCGCATCCCACCAGGTGAGCCGACGATCGCCCTGGCACACAACCCAGCGTTGTGGCCCGACCTTGCCCGTTGTGGAGTCGATCTCACGCTCAGCGGCCACACGCATTACGGTCAGCTGGCGATTCCGGACTGGGGGTGGAACATCGCGTCATCGTTTCTGGATCTGTCGATGGGGGTCCATCGACAGGAGGACTCGTTGCTCTACATCAACCCCGGCACCAACTACTGGGGCGTGCCATTCCGCATCGGCACTTCGCCCGAGGTCACGGTTCTCATACTGCGGCGGAGTGAGCACGGTGAACCCCCCTCCATCGACCCCGCTGCTGGTAGCGATCGACGGCACGGCTCGGCCAGGATTGTCGATGACGCGCGCCGATCATCGTCTGTGTTGTGTGGGGTGTGTCTTGGGGTGTCTCTCTCAGGGCAATGTGCGACATGAATGTCGACTAGGAACAAGGGAGGTCAACCAATGAAGAAAGACGTGCTTGTCGCCGGACTGCTTGGCGGCATAGTAATGCTCGTATGGCTATTCGTAACCAATGCCGTGCTCCCCTTCAAGAGTAATCTCGTTCACCAGGTCATCCCGTTGGCACGCCAACTGGAAGTCCATGACGCACTCAAGGACAACATCACGGCACCCGGAACATACGCCATTCCCTACCTGTCTCGAGAGGAAGAAGCTCGGTTCCCCGATTATCGGAGTCAACCGGTTTACTCGATCGTATATGAGGGGTATACACACGGTGGCAGCGGCGGCGGTAGCATCATGACCAGTCTTCCAGTTATGATCTTGGCGGTCTTCATACCGCCGTTGATCGCTGCCTGGATGCTCTCGTTGGCGTCCCCGACGATACTCGCCAAGTACACTCGGCGGTTTCTCTTTGTGGCCGTTATCGGTGTGATCGTTGCTCTGTACGATGATGTGCTGCAGATGGCGTTTGGTCCTCAGCCCAAGGACTATCTGATCTTCCTGGCTATCAACAACCTCATTGCCTGGGCTCTGGCGGCTCTGGTGATCGCTGGCAGGATGAGGCTGGTGCAGAGCTGAGAACGTGTGCCTGGGTCGGGCCTCTGCACGCTGCTCGCTTCGGCTGAGCGCTGTCTACATCGACCAGGACGCCAAGCACTCGGTAGCCAAGCCACTGCTGTTGTCCCGTCACTCGACAAGGGGCCGTGCTGCTCGGCCCTAGCCTGGGCGGATCCAATCGGTACTTGAACAGTGTAGTCGGCGGAGTTATTGATGCGTTGCGGTTGCGGGACTGAACCGCCACCCGAATGCAGACTTACGATCCAAAAACCCCCTCAGGAGACTCTTGTGGAACTCAACGGCGCAGTCGCGATTGTCACTGGTGGAAGTGAGGGTATCGGCAGGGCCATTGCGGAGGCCTTCAAGACTGAGGGATGTCTAGTCACGATCACTGGCCGGCGCGAAGACGCTCTACGAGCTGCCGCCGACGAGATGGCGGTGGATTGGATCGCGGGGGACGTGGGTCTCGAGGCAGATGCGGTGCGAACCGTCGCCGAGGTGATCGCGAAGCACGGCCGTCTCGACATACTAGTCAACAACGCTGGCTATGGGGTTTTCAAGCCGCTGGTCGAAATGGAGATGGCAGAGTTGGAGGGCGTGTACCGCACAAACGTCTTTGGCGCATTTCTGATGGCGAGAGAGGCGGCGCGACAGTTTGTGAAACAGCGAAGCGGCGAGCTGATCAACATCTCCTCAACGTCGGGACTCAAGGGAGGTGGCGGCAGCACGGCGTACAGCTCATCCAAGTTTGCTTTGAGAGGTATGACGGAGTGTTGGCGTGACGAGCTGAGACGTTCTAATGTGCGCGTCATGTTGGTGAATCCCAGCGAAGTGTTGACAGAGTTCGCAGCAAAGATTGGCCGCAAACAGGGATTCTCTGCCAAGAAGCTGCGCTCCCAGGAGATTGCCGACGCGATCGTCGGGGCTTTGAAGGTCGACAATCGTGGCTTCATCCCGGAGTTCTCGGTTTTCGCCACGAATCCGTTCTAGTGCTGCCGGTTATCACCGCTTCACACCGTAGCCGGCTCCGCGGCAAATTGAAACCCGGGCTCGGCAGCGCTGCGCGCGGCGTGCCCTGAAGGGCGAAACATCTTGCGTCTTTCAAGACGCGTTCCGCAAGGGCCGAGCCCGCGCTTCAGCGCAGGAACGAGAGAACCGGGATCGATGAGCGACGCTCTCGACCGCCTCGAGGCGGTCGGAACAGATCCAACCTAGCCTGGCCCGTACGTCAGCCGTAGCTTAGCGTAGTCGCCAATCGGAAGCTGTCCCCATGTCTCGATCCGCTGCGACCTCATGCCGCATAGAACAGGGGGGAATCATGTGTAGAGGTATACGACACATTGCAGCAATGGCTCTGGCACTCGTGCTGCTCATAGGGTCTTTTTTGGCTCCGGACATCAATGCTCAGGAAGTGCAAGGCACCAAGGCCCGCATTGTGGTCGGTGATTTCACTTCGAGTGCGAACGACTGCACGTCCGGCATGGCCGCGGCAATCGCAGACATGCTCGCGAGCGCCCTCGCCAACGCCGACAAGTTCGTTGTGCTGTCGGATCAGGGAAACCTGGGCAGTACGGGGGTGCTGGTGAACGCCACGATCAAGAAGTTCGAGCCGGAGGCTGGTGGTGGTGGAGGACTTGGCGGCTTGAGGAGACGGGCACTGGGAGCGGCGGGCGTCGAGGAGAAGACGGCCGAGATCGAGATGGACATACAGCTGATCGATGCAGGTACGGGACGCGTGCTGGAGTCCGACGACGTGAAGGCCAAGTCGACCAACTGGGAGCCTGATGTGACGGGTGGCAGCTGGGTCCAGGACATTGTACTGGCGGGCGCACTGGGCGAGTACGAGGGCGAGCCGATGGAGGACGCGATTCGCTCTGTCCTGGTCGAGGCGATCGACATGATTGAAGACGATGTCCCAGACGAGTACTTCCGCTTCACGGGAGAAGAGCAGATAGCCGGTGTGGCAGGTGGCGCCGCAGCACGTGAGCCCACTGAGGCCGGAGCGACCGAAACCGCCGAAGACATGACCCTCTACACGCGGTACGACTTCATCCCGGGCGGCAAGGTCATCTTCTACGACGACATGAGCGACGAGGAGGAGGGTGAGTTCCCCTACCGCTGGAACCTGGAGCGTGGCGTGTACGAAGTGGTTCGGCTCGGCGGTGAGTTCTGG
The DNA here is from genome assembly GCA_039589275.1 of Gemmatimonadota bacterium. Taxonomy (GTDB): domain Bacteria; phylum Gemmatimonadota; class Gemmatimonadetes; order Gemmatimonadales; family GWC2-71-9. The sequence continues at coordinate 28,334 of JBDHHP010000020.1, forward strand.
ATCATGGCCACCAGCGACGGCTACATCCGACCCAAGACTCCTGATGCACCGCTCCCGCCGAAGTACACGGTGGAGCTGGAGTTCTACAACAACGGCCCTGAGTACACAGGCAACTACTTCTACATCAACTGGGTGGATGACGGGGGTGAGGATATCGGGACGTTCCTGATCTCCAGCAGCATTAGTACTTGGCTCAGCATCGATGGCAACACGCTCGCAGACAAGAACCTGACGGAGCCGCTCACGAAGGGTATCCACACCATGCGCATCATGGCGACGTCGCGCTCGATCAAGTGCTATGTCGACGAGGAGCGGGTCGCCAACGTGCCCAGAGTAGAGGGCTTCAACCCGGTCGGCTTCCAGCTGCATCACCGTCCGTATCGCGATGCCGGCAATCCGACACTGTTCAGGGGCTTCCGTTTCGCCGAGGGCGGGAAGACGATGCGCGAACAGCTCGACGACGAAGGCAAGATCGTTACGCACGGCATTCTATTCGACTCGGACTCGCACAAGATCCGGGGTGAATCGTACAAGACGCTCAGCGACATCGGGCAGCTGCTGCAAGACGATCCCGACCTGCGACTCTCGATCGAGGGGCACACCGACAGCGACGGCTCGGACGAGCACAACCTGGCGCTTTCGGACAACCGGGCGAGCTCCGTGAGGGACTACCTCATCGCCACGTACAGCATCGCTCCGGAGCGACTGGAGGCAAAGGGCTGGGGTGAGTCGCAACCGATGGACAGCAACGATACACCGGAGGGCAAGGCCAACAACCGGCGGGTAGAGCTGGTGAGACTGTAGGTGGTAGGGCGGTCGGGCGGTAGGACGGCGGCGTCACGGAGGCCGAAGCGGTGCCGTGAGACGCCGTAGGTCAATAGACCCTTCACCCTGTCTTAAGTACTTGGCGGATGAATTGGTGGGTGAGAAGCTAGGTCCATCGTCTGCCACCCCGGGACCCGCTCATGCTCAACATCCTTACTAGCTTGGTCCTCCTGTCCTTTGCGCCTGGCGCGGCGCAGGGGCCGGGGGAGATCCGTTTCGTCGAGACCAGCGTTGACCTGCGAAGCGACGGCTCAGCCGTAGTCGTCTACACGGTCCAGTGGGCCGTGGTGCGAGGTGAGTTCCACGGTTTCTACTTCGAGGGCAACGATCGACTGCAGGCGCGGATGGCGGCGGCGGAGGCGTATGCCGTTGACGATCGGGGCGGGCGGTATGATCTCTCGATTTCCTTGGTGTCTCCGGGGCGCTGGGACATCGTTCTCGCGAACGGACAGGGTGTTTCTGCCGGTAGGGAAGTCACCTTCGTCTTTGCTTTTGCCACTGACTTCGTTGCTGCCCAATACGTAGCGCCAACCACGGCCGAGGATGGACGCCAGCTTGCGGTATTCAACTGGTCGCCGGTCGAGTGGAACGAGGCGCAAAACCAGGATCACTACACGCTGAGCATCCTGACACCGCATGTGCTGCCGTCCGGTGCCGACGCCCGGCAGTATGTGACCGAGAGCGATCTCGTACTCACCGAACCCTGGGTGAACGAGAAGTTCCTGATCGACTATCAGCGCGGTGAGGCTGACCGCTTGCGGCTGGTGTTCCATCGCAACCGGCCCGGCAACAACTACGACATGCGCACGCAGATCTACCTGCCGCGCGAGTGGTTCTCTCTAGCCGGTGTTGCCGAGGCGCCGCCGCCGGGATCGGAGGGACTGCATCCACTCAACTGGTACATCGGTGGTGCGCTCGCCGTGATGGTTGGACTCTTCTTCCTCGTGGTAACCGGGAAACACCGCTCCATGGTCTCCGCCCAGCGTGGCCTCGACGAGATCCGCTGGGATACGCTGGATTGGACGCCGCCCAAGTTGGTGCTGTCCAGCTTCCGCACGCCGGGAAAGGTGTGCGAGGACCTGAATGCGATCGAAGCCGCTTTCTTCCTAGCGATTCCGTTCAAGCGCATCGTGAGCTCCCTGCTCAATTCCATGGTGGCCGAAGGCTTCCTGCGCATCACCTCGCGCAACCCACTACGCGCCAGCGTGATCAAGACGCCGGACAAAGAGCAGCTCGATCAGTACGAGAAGTTGTTCTTCGATTCGTTCGCCGATGACGGTCGGCTGTCGCAGGAGGAACTCGAGGCGCTCATGAGCCTCGCCGTCGAGACCGTGCGCAAGAAAGCGTGGGATTGTGATATCGAAGCAACCAAAGACTACTACCGCAATCTCATTCAGGAACACGCCGGACAGGATCAGCGGGGCGACGACCGGGATTGGTATTGGTGGTACCACAATCACCACATGTACTACCACCACCGCTACTATCACGAGCGCGACCCGTTCGTGAACGAGGTCGATATCCCGATACAGACGGATCACATCTTGAGCGGACCGATCGACACCGACCTGGCAATGAATCTCAATGTGTGTCACGATGCCTGCCACTCCGCCTGTCATTCGGCTTGCCACTCGGCGTGCCATTCGGCGTGTCACTCCGCTTGTCACTCTGCCTGCGTGAGCGGGAGTTCTCACTGATGCAAATCGCCACAGGGCCGAACTCCGTCACGGACCTCACGTGGATCGACGAGTTCGTGCGTTGCGTGCGGCCATACATCTTCGTACGGCAGACCGACAACGTCATCATAAAGCGACCCAACCAGGCGCAACGGGTGAATCCACAGGGGGCCAGAATCCTCAGGTCACTGCTGGATGGCAAGAGCGTGAGCGAGTTGTTGGATGAGGTGGGCCGCGAGCCCGACAAGGCGAACGACATCCATCTGTTCATGCTCGAGGTCAAGCGCTTCATGGGAGGTGAGCTCGATGAACTGAATCGCAGCGCGGCGCTGGAAGTGCGGCCGTTCGAAATGGGTTTCACCAAGCTGCCCGTTCTCTCGGAGGTCGCGATCACATACCGCTGCAACTTGAGGTGCTCGTTTTGCTACGCGGGATGCAACTGCACTCAGAACCCGGTCGGCGACGACCGTGAGATGAACACCGCCGAGGTGAAACGTGTTTTGTGGAAGGTCTTCAATGATGCTGAAGTCCCGTCGGTGAGCTTCACCGGTGGCGAAGCGACACTGCGACCGGACTTGCCTGAGCTCGTGGCCTACGCCAGTGACCTGGGTATGCGCGTGAACCTGATCACAAATGGCACGCGCATCACTGCCGACTATGCCTCGCAACTCGCTAGCGCCGGACTCGACTCGGCGCAGGTGAGTATCGAGGGGGTGACACCACAAACACACGATGGAATTACTAAAGTGCGTGGTTCGTTTACTCGGGCGGTTGCCGCGGTGCGCCACCTGAGCGCGGTGGGCTTGCACGTACACAGCAACACAACCATCAATCGCGAGAACCTGTACGAGTGCCGCTCGATGCCGGCGTTCGTCTGCGGTGAGCTGGGGCGCGACAAGTTCAGCATGAATCTGGTGATACCCAGTGGCACTGCAGCGTTGAACCAGGGCTTGGCTGTGCGGTACGACGAGCTGGGGCCGGCTCTGCTCGATATCCTCGCTGAGAGCAATAGACTGCAAGTCGAGTTCATGTGGTACTCGCCCACACCGATGTGCGTGTTCAATCCGATAATCCACGGGCTGGGGAACAAAGGCTGCAGCGCCTGTGACGGCCTTCTGTCGGTTGGGGCGAACGGTGATGTGATACCCTGTGCGTCATATGACGAGAGTGTGGGGAACCTCCTGGAGAACGAGACGCTCGACGTATGGGACTCGGCGCGCGCCAGGCAGTTCCGCGACAAGTTCTTGGCGCATCCGGAGTGCAAGGAGTGTGAGTACTTCAAGATCTGCAACGGAGCGTGTCCGCTTTACTGGCGCACTATGGGGTTTGCCGAGCTCTGCAGTGCGCGTGGATTTCAACCGGCGGCACAGGAGCACTTCGAGCAATGATTGTCCCAGCCAAATCGGATCGAGGTACTGTCGTGTTCTGGCTGTTTCCGTCGCTAACCTACAACACGCGAATGGGCATCGGATTTGCTTTCATTGCCGTGGGCTTCTTAGCGCAACTGGCGACGGGTGCACTGCTCCCGGGAATACTGCTGATACTCGGGGGCAATCTGCTGTTGGTCGTGAAGGGATACGACAACCGGGTCGATGCAGGTGCTTTCGACGTGAGTGCTCAGTGGGAACGTGTCGAAATCGAAAAGCTGCAGGAGCTCAAGGCCCTGGATGATAAGATCCGACGCTGGGACCGCAGCGTGCTGGACGTAACCAACCCGCTCGGAGCGATAGTATTTATACTGCTGCTGGGTGCACTCGCAGCTGGTGTCGTGTTCGGCGTTCGCCTGTACGACACCACGCCGTTTGCCTTCATTGGTGCGCTCGATGCGGCCGCGTTGTTCCTGCCGCACTGGTTCACGGGAATCCGCTCGATCCTACGCAAGCCCGATCTGTTGGTGCGGATCGAGGCAATCGAATCGGTGCTGGACAGGGCTAGCCGGCGGCTCAAGGACCACGAGGTAAACCTTTTGATGCTGTTGACCGGTGGCGCGGTCGCGGTCCCCGAAGACGTGAAGTTCAAGATCGATGTGTCGGGCCACGACAGGGACTTCCTAGGGCTGTACGGCCAGGTCGTTATCAACGCGGTGCAGGGAACGTCGTTCCCGTACTTCTACGTCGTGCTCGTGGCGCGCAAGGGCTATGGCTTGCGCGACGTGTACGAGAGCCACAGGCCAGGTGAAGACGTCACTAAGGAGTTCAAGTACGAGGGTGAAGTCGAGGTGCTGATACTGCGGCAACAGACGACGGAGAAATCGGGGTACCACACCAAGCCGGTAGCGGCCGATGCCATATTCTACGAAGGCCTCGGACTTGCGGAGACGGTAGCCGTGAAGGTGATTTGAGGTTTGAGACGTGAGATTGGAATCGCCTTTCCGATGAGGTAGCAAAGACCAAACGTATTCCGCGCTGCTCGGCGGTGTCAGCGATGAGCACGAATCAACGCAGCGTGGCCGTGATTCAAATCCGTATGAAGATCCGCCGTCCGAACAGCCAGCGTACGATATACCAATCCATCCAGAGAACGACCAACGCAGTGACAAACCCCACGAGCACCTCTCCTCCCCAACCCAAGACCCCGTCGGTGAACGGCCTTACAATCTGCGTGAGCCAGCGATTCCCTTTCAGCTCCGAAAAGAGATAGATGAAGAGCGGATTCATGCCGAATACGATCGCAAACTGGGCCCAACGTTTCCATCCCTTGACGTCGATGATCCAGTATGAGAGTGCCAGGCCAATCAAGCACCAACCTCCAGTGACGATTACAAACGACGTAGTGCAGATCCGCTTGATAATTGGAGTCACGGGATCCAGTCCGTAGCCCACGACCAGTCCGATCAGTCCTGCGATCAACAAGGTCTTGATCTTCTGGGCAGAAGTGCGCTCACTCATCAGGACATAGCCCGCCAGTACTCCCCAGATGGTATGTGCCGCCGTGGGAACCGCGTTCACCGCCACCCAGTGTCCACTGGACAGCTTGCCCATCAAGAGCATGTCCATCCAGGAACCGAAATTCTCGTCCGGCGTGAACGGCTGGTTGAATCCGGCTATCGGCCAGAACCGGTAGAGCAGCTCGGTCAGCAAGAGCAGTCCAACGGTGAATAGCAGCTGTGTCCGGGTGCTCTTTCGCATCACAAGGAATGCGAGGAAATAGGTGAACGACAGTTGAGCCAGGACGTTCCACAGCTCGAAGACCGGACGGCCGGCGGCGACCACGTAGAGTCCCACACCAAGACCAAGCAGAACCAGCGACCTCACGACAGCGTGGCGGAAGGTCGCCGAATAGGTATCTCCTCTTTCCCAGCGCCGTGCGAATGAGAAGGGCATCGCCACACCGACGATGAACATGAAGAAGGGCTGCACGAGATCCCAGAATCGCAGACCATTCCAGGGGTGGTGTGTGAATTGAGTCGCGACTGTCTCAATCCAGGTTCCATTCAGCTCCGGGACCAGCAGTGACTCGTAGACGAGTGCACCCTCGGCCACGAGCAGGAACATGGTTAGGCCGCGAAAGAAATCGAGGGACGCGAGTCGCCGGTCGATTACCATTGAGCCCGATTGAGTCGTCCCCATTGGCATAACTCCGTCCCAGGTGAGGTCAGGTACCGGCCGGTGAGAATCCGTCACATGTTGTGGGCAACGATAGGCTACCTGCAGACGGTATTCAAGCGCTGGTGGCTGGTAGTTGATCGAGGATTAGGCCTTACTTCGTCATGCATGAAGCGAGGTTGAACTAGCGCGGTCGGCCTATTGGTATCAAGCCAACCGGCCGCTCATCGGCGGCCAAACCAAGCAACCGCTTGACCCTCGAATCCTCGAATGCGCCGACCATTGTGGTCCCGAGCCCCAACGCCACCGCCTGGAGGCAGACGTTTTGTGCCGCGTGCCCTGCGTCGATCTCGACGTACCGTGCGCCTCGTTTCCCATACTCCTTCATGGTGCGCTGATAGACCGCGGCAATCGCGACGATCACTGGCGCATCGCTAATCCAGCTTTGCTGCCCCGCTGCCGCTGCCAGCGCGCGTCTCTGATCCCCCTCCTTCACCTGCAACAGATCGTGCTTCCGGGGGCGATAGCGGTACACGTCGGCGGGCATATCGGTGACGAGCCCAGCAGCCACGATCAACTCCAATGGGTAGAGCGCACCAGCGGATGGAGCCGTGCGCAAGCCCTCTGGATGTGTCTCGCCCTGGCCTGCCCAGAGGATCTGCGACAGCTGCTGGAGTGTGAGCGGGGTGGAGGCAAACTCACGCACCGAACGGCGAGCGCGGAGGGTCTCCTCGAGCGAGATCCTGCCTCTATGAATCGGTTCGGGAAGCTCGATGACCACTTGCCACCGCCGCTGGGAGAGTCATGGTGGCTGGTTACGTCCACCGCCTCCAAAATGACTTCAGGCGATTGACGTCGATCAACGACCACCAATCGGCTACATCGCCGGACTCGCTGGTCTCCACGGCCCAAGGAATGATGTGACCGTCAGTCCGAACCTGGCCACAGAGCGCGCAGGGATACTCCCCAAGTTCCTCTTGCCGCAAGATCTTCACGCACACATGCCAGGACGGAGACTGAAAGGACCCATTGCATTCGGGACATTTCCCTTCGCCCGGTAGGGGGCCTAGGCACACATGCGCGGTGAGTCTACAGTGATGGGCTGGCGTGCCGTCTGCCTTCTGCCAGAATCCGCACACCTCACAGACTCTCTCGTTTAGTCTAGTGTCTTCGCGACGGACACAGTGGAACCGCTCATCATGGTCACAGGCCGGACAGCGCAAAGTCTCACCGTTCTCTTCACGCTGCCTGTCACTCTCCCATTGTGCGGTCGTGTACGGTGGAATGTCTTTCAGTCGCATCATCGATCACCGCCTCCGTGCGGAAAACCTCGTCATTGACCTCTGAGTTCGGCTATCAACGACCTGATCAGTGCGAGCGTTCCATCCTCCAACTCGCCCTCTCTCTCTCTTGCCATGTAGGGACAGACGCCCGATGTGATGATGTTACCGTCCTTCACAATATCGTGAGTGCCACTGTAGATGGCGTCCCCAAAGACTCCGGAGTCCTCTGCAAACTCCTCGATGTATGAGACTCGCTTGCCCGACAGAACGCCCGTCTTGGCCAACGTCTGGATCCCCCCGAATTGAGCGGCAATGGGTTTCCCCTTTGCTGCAGCATCTTGGATTATCGCTGTGAGTTCCGGAGGTAGTACTCTGTCGGAGACTGTGGCCATGCATGGCATGACGATGCCGGCGATCTCCGCCGCATCCACATCAGCGACCCTGGAATTTGGCACGAGGGTCACCTCACCCACCACAAATGGTTGTCCGGTCGCCGAGGCGACCACAACGTCAAAGCCCGCTTCCTCGAGCAGGTTCTTCATCACCCCTGCTTCTTTGTCGAGCATGTACGCAAGGTCAGCTGAACTATCCTCCGGCACGAACAGGAGGACCTTCGCCGCCTGTCCTGCTGCGCCGATCGGACCAACGGTAGCCGTTGCTACCAGCGAAGCGATTGTGAGGATCTTGGCGCGTTCCATACCGCCTCCTCCTGTGCACCGGGGTGAGAGACTCAATCTAGCCAGAACAGTCATAACTGGAGGGCGACACGCTAGCATGCAGCGCAGTACGAGGGTCCGCAAGACTGAGCCAGCCAACGCAATTGCGGGCTTTCTCTGGGTGCCGATCTGGCCCCTTCCGACCACAGGTCGTAGCTTAGCCTAGCCGGCTGTTCTCGATCCTTGGGAGCCTGACCATGCATCGCTTGCTGCCTTGCGCCGCACTCCTCATTCTCACTGCCTCAGCAGGTCTGGATGGGCAGGAGCTCCAGTTCGCTGAGCTGGGTGACTGCCAACTTGAGAACGGGGATGTCATCCAGGACTGTCGCATCGGGTACCGCACCGTAGGCAGTCTCAACACTGACCGCTCGAACGCTGTGCTGTTCCCGACCTGGTTCGGGGGAACCAGCGAGCATATTCTCTCGCTACTCGGACCGGACGGCATGGTCGATTCATCGGAGTCCTTTGTGATTGTGGTCGACGCCTTCGGCAATGGTGTCTCGTCGTCACCATCAAACAGCACTGCGCAGAGCGGATCCGCATTTCCCAGGATCACGATCCGCGATATGGTGCGGCACCAACACAGGCTTCTCACTGAGCATCTCGGGGTCTCCCGACTGAACGCAGTTGTCGGGATATCGATGGGAGGCATGCAGGCGTTTGAATGGGCCGTGAGTTATCCGGCGTTCGCGGAGAAGATCGTTCCCGTTGTCGGCTCGCCTCGCCTCGCGGTCTATGACATCGTGCTCTGGGAAACGGATCTGAGGATCCTGGAGTGGTTTCTCGATTGCCGCTGTCAGCCGCCGGCTGCTCTACGACAGGGCTTGTACTTCTTGATGGGAGGTCCGGACTACCGGTCGCGTGTTTCTCCCCGAGATAGCCTCCCAAGTGCCCGAGCTCAACTGGAGGCAGCGTCTTTGACAGAGGAGCGAGCATATGATCTCAGCAGTCAGCTACACGCGATGATTGACCACGATGTCGCTGCACCGTTCGGCGGCTCGTTGGAGCAGGCTGCGTCTCAGATCCAGGCGGAGGCCTTCGTCGTCGTGGGCCTTACTGACCACGTTGTGACGCCGGGTCCCGCCCTGGAGTTGGCCCGCCTACTGGGAGCACGCACGCTGCAGTTAGCCAACGACTGCGGACACCAAGCTCCGTCGTGCGAGCCGGAGATATTTAACTCTGCCGTGCGAGAGTTCCTCCGCGAGTGAGGCGTTGCATCGCTCACCCCCAGTGGGCTCGTCCTTCGCGCTCCCAAAACTCTTTCAGCGGTACCCTAGAAAACCACGGTCTGGATGGAGTGTGGCAGCGAGCTGACCTCCACAGAGGAAGAGCCGACAGTGAGATGGTATTGCGCACCGCGTGATGTCGGGTTCATAACCACGACAGCCACTTTGCCGTCTTCGTTGACAAAGGCCGTAGCGAGCAGCATGCTGCGGCTCGGTGAGGCTAGTATCCTCTTAGCACCGGGACGGATGAATTTTGAGAAGTGGCCTATGTAGAAGTATGAATTGGTGTAGATGAGCTCCCCTGTACGGGTATCGGCATGTATCGGTGCAAAGCAGAAATTCCCCACATGGTTGGGGCCGCCCTGTTCATCCAGCAGAATGTTCCAGTCGGTCCATCCCTCTGCACCTGAATTGAAGTCGTTTATCATCGACCGCCCGTAATCTTCCCCCAGGTCCCATCTCTCATACGCCGACGGCTCGAAGCTTGCCGGTGTGCCTTCGGTAAAGAGGATGTGCATATCGGGGTAGAGTTCGTTCACCAAAGCCACATTGCCGTACATCTGCACTCCGCCTGTCCAGTCCTCATACCAGTGAAATCCAATACCCCATGCATACTGCGCCGCCTCCGGATCGTCGAAGATTGTCTGTGCCCGCTGTACGATCAGGTCGCGGTTATGATCCCAGACGATGATGTTCACATCGCCGAGTCCCTCCTGCACCATCACCGGACCGAGATGGTTCTTGAGAAAGTCCCGCTCATCCTCAGCCTGATAGATACATGACTCCCAGATCTGGGTAGCCATGGGCTCGTTCTGAATGGTGATCCCCCACACCGGCACGCCTTCCTCCCTGTAGCCCTTGATGAACTTCGTGTAATAGAGTGCCCAGGAGTGGAAATAATCGGGGATTAGCTGCCCTCCGTGCAGCATGTCATTGTTGTCCTTCATGAAAGCCGGCGGGCTCCATGGACTCGCAAATAGCTTGAGCCTGTCACCGCTGGCAGCCATCGCTTTCTTTATGAGCGGGATCTTGAACTGAAGGTCATGGGCTATAGAGAAGGATTCGAGCTCCTTATCACCTTCATCGACATAGGTATAGCTACCGCTCGAGAAATCACAGCTGTTGATGTTTGTCCTGGCCAGAGTGTAACCGATACCTCGTTCGGTGTTGTAGTATGCCTCCAACAGCTCTTCTTGGCGTGACTCGGGTAGCTCTGCTAAGGTCTCCGCCGAGGCATCGGTGAGAGAACCGCCTATGCCCAGAAAACTCTGGAACGTTTTCTCCGGATCGACGAAAACATATATGTTCCCTTCCGATGTGGGTGCTGATTCCCTAAACACCAGGGTATCGGTAGGCGTCAACCTCAGTCCGGTGCCGTCGGCAGTGGTGTATACAACTGCGCTCTTCCCGGCAATATCATAGTCGACATTGGAACTGTTCAAGCGTGCTTCACCGGCAGGCCTCTGCCCGCATCCCATTAGCAGGAGAACAAGCAGTAGAGATGAAGAGGTTTTCATGGCATTAGTCCAAGAAGTCTGAGTCAGCGCAACAGCGCTCGCCTGAAGGAATTCGCGTCTAGTATGGTTGGGAATTACAGCGTTGTGGTGCGGCTCGCAAGAGTCCCACTGCCCCCCGGTCCGCCGGCTCCGGACGCAGTCCGCGGTGCGGGGTAGTTGATGCGAATTTCGATACCGACTCTATATTGTCGGGGAACCCTACGGGATGTTGCCGTGTTTCAGCGAACCATCTTGTTGTGTAGCGCACTCTCAGTACTGAGCTGCTCCCGCGTTCCCGACTACGCTACTTTCCCTAAGATCGATGCCCACGTTCATATAGACACGTTTGAACCTGACTTCGTCATGTTGGCCCGACATGAGGGCTTTCGTCTGATGACGCTGGTGACTCGGTCCGCCACTCAGGAGCACATCGATCGCGAGTTTGCTTGGGCAAGGTCGCAACACGAAGACTTCCCTGAAACCGTATCCTTCGCGACAACGATCAGCATGGAGAACTGGAGTGATCCGGACTGGCAGCAGATCACCATCTCCAGACTGAGGCAGGATTTCGACAATGGGGCCAGCGCCGTCAAGTTGTGGAAGGATATCGG
>JBDHHP010000021.1:0-40026 GCA_039589275.1 Gemmatimonadota bacterium
TGGATGTCCATGTCGATGGTCCGTAGCTTCACAATCGCGCCCAAGCTCTGCCTGGCCCTGCTTCCGGCATCCTGCCCGGTGATGTCCAGCAGGAACATCTCATTGCTCATGCGCCGCACCGTACCTGCATAGGTGCCGGATCCACCTGGCGTGGTGCCCGTGATCGGTTCTACGGAGTCGATGGCCATCATATTGTAGGTCGTGCTCGACCAGGTACCCATCGTCTCGCCCAACCCGTGCTCCGCCACGGCGAACGCCTGGGCGGCGCGGCGTGTGGAGTTGGCCTCCCGGCGTTCCATCGTGCCGGTCACCACGAACGCCGATATGACCGTACCTGTCACCACCAGCCCAATGATAGCGACCAGCAGCACTAATCCTCGTTCGTTCTGGGCATGTTTAATCATGGTCCCGCCATCCTGGATTAAAACCTCGGGTTGTTTCGCAACGCGATTCTGGGTTAAGAGCGAATCGCGTGCAAAGTCAATCGCCGCCATACCCTGCCGTACCCTGTTGCGAGATTCTCCTCTAAGCACGACGGCTACACTGGCAATGTCCGTCAGCGTGGCGGTAGCCGTTCCGGTCGTATCGAAGTAGGTCAACGCCATTCCGGCCGCTTCCAGCGGTCCTATCAGCGGCCGTGGCGCAGGTGTAGTCCACGCGCCGCCCCGGTTGGCTGTGCGTTGCGCCATCCACCAACGTCCGCCGCTGGAGAGAAGCGAGATCTCCTCCAGCTGAAATCCCTTGAGCGGACTGCCCAGAGTCATGGCGGCCACCACTGTAGCCGCGGCGACGCCGGAAGCTGTGAAGTCAACAGTGAGATCCGCCGACACCGACGCGTCTGCGCAGGCTCCAGCTCCGACCGCTGTCACGCCCCCAGCGACCCATGAGTCGTCAGTTCTGGTCGCAGGGTCACCCTCCAGGAACACGAAGGCCGAGTCCAATGCTGCGTCCGGACCGCGTATGCCATAGAGCGCGTTGCGCCTAATCGGGAGAGTGACGGCAGACATGGACGCCGCCACCGGTGCGGCACACAGGAATCCCGTCCATCGCGCGCTCTTGAACCGCAACTGCGTAGCATTGGCGACCAAGATGTCACCGTCCGGTGCGTTCAGCTCTCGCACCACGCTCCCCAGATAGGCGACACCCATGCGTAGATTCTGGCGTACCGAAACCTGAGCGGTCCCGGCCTGGGTGGCACGTTGCGTTCCCACGATCGACTGATAGACCACAGTAGCAACGGCAGCCCCGATAGAGAGCGCAATGAGCAACTCGATGAGCGTGAAGCCCCGGCGGTTCAACGTAGGCATGAGAGTGCCTTCTCCAACGTGTCCGTGCGACTGCGTCCGGCACTGAGCGTGTAGGTACTGGTGAGAAGAATGTGCCGAACCGAGCTAGTGGCCGAGCCATCTACAGTCCAGCTCAAGTTGTACATTCCCTGCTTTACTTCGCTTCCGTTCATAACCTGGTCACACCCCAGTGCTTCGAGCCGTTCGAGCCGTTCATTGGCATAGAACGCCGCAGATACCTCACGGTCTGATTCGGTGAGCACCCGAACCACCGAGGTCGTGGCCCCAAGGAGGCCCAGTAGACCCACCGCGAGGATTATTATGGCTATCAGCACCTCGACGATCGTGAACCCGCCGCGGCATCGCACCACCCTTGCTCCCGTCACCATGACGCCCACCCGACCGGAGATATTGATAGTGAGTCAGAGTGCCCACCCTTCGCGAACTTCATGAGAATCCAGCCGGGCGAGGCACCTAGGCCGTTAGGCCCGAAAATGACAGAGTCACCCGACGTAGCAACGGTCACACCGAACCGATTCCCCAGATCCTGTACCGGACCGATCGTGTCGACCCCGGCCCCACCAATGGCGCAGCTGGTTACCCAGATCCGCCCGTTGGCACCCCCCGTCATGTGCAGCACGCTTCTGCATCCTCGGCTCGTGGCCGCTCCACGAGCTCGGGTGAGCTGAGTCGTGACCGCACGCCTGGCACCACGAATAGACTCCGTCACCAACCCTCTCTTCGCTCCCGGAATGGTGAACGCAGCCACGATACCGACTACGGCAATGGCCACGATAAGCTCGATTAGGGTCATCCCTGCGCGAGTGCGCATTCGAGGGTGAACCCGCTGCTGTGCCATTTCTTCCTCCGTCCCGAGAGCGCAATGGCGCATCGCCGGCAGTAGATAGGGGCAACGGACATGCCACCTGTGAGCTCCGCCGGCTCTAGTCTTATTTGCTTGATTTACGGCAACTTACGGGACCGACCTGCCACGTTCAGTGTGGCACATCACATCCGGATTCAACCACAATATGCGAAATCCCTGTTTTTTTGCGAACCCGAAGGAGCCCCGAACAGCACCTTACTCGGCCACGGTCCGCTCACCCACTGCAGCAACCCGTGCAACCAAAGCTCCGAACGGAGCATCTAATACAGGGCCGGAAGGGTGAAACACCCACCCCGGCAGCCCGTAGTGAGATAAGGTACAACTGCGACGCACTGAGATCGCCTGCCGCCTGGCAGGCACACTCGTCAGGGAGGGGACGAGCGGGACCAAGCTAGCCCGGCTCAGCGCGTCGCAGTTTTTGTGTGAAGGAAAGAGAGAATACCACCCTACCGCCCTACCGCCCTACCGCCTCATAGACCAATCGCCCCGCCACGTAGGTGCTGTCTATGGCTGAGGAGCCAGCTTCCAGCACAGCAACTGCCAGAGCGCCAGGGCGCATTCTGCTGCACCCCGGCAGATCGACAACGCAAAGGTCGGCCCACTTCCCCGCTTCGATAGACCCGATCTCTCCGTCTAGTCCAATTGCCCTGGCCCCGTCCACTGTGAGCATCCGCACCACCTGTTCGGCTTCCAGCCCCGTCTTGCTCACCACTTCTGCCTCGGCCAGAACGTCCAGCGAATCGACACTCGCCGCTGAGTCTGTCCCCAATCCGCAGGAAATCCCCTTGCCAAGCAGCTTGGCCAATGGTGCAGCGCCGTGGCCGTGGCGCTCGTTAGAGCGAGGACAAACAGCAATCGCCACCTCACGGTCCGCCAGGACATCCACGTCAGCGTCATCCACTTGGACCGCGTGAATCGCCAGTAGATCAGGTCCCAACAGTCCCAGGCGCTCCAGGTAGGCCACCGGAGACCGGGCGGTCTCCGGAAGCTCTATTCCGCGTTCTCGCCACGCCAGCGCAAACGGCCCGCTCGCCGACATCAAGAAGTCCACCTCGGCCCGCGACTCAGCGACGTGAGCTGCCAATGGCATTTGCTCGGAACGCGCGTAATCACCCACACGCGCATACAACTCGGCGCTGACCGTGTAGGGTGCGTGGGGCGAGAGACCTATGGCGACCGCGTCACCAACTTCGCGCTGCAACGCATCGACTTCGCGTGCCACCTGGCCAAACACTTCATCACACTGCGCCGGCTGCGGTGAGATGGCTTCGTGATAGTAGACGCCCCTTCCGCCAAGTCGAACGAGGGCGCGAGCGGTCGCTCCGCTCGTTCCAGTATCGGCCACGGCGGTGGTCCCGAAACGCCATGTTTCCTCGAGCCCGACCAGGGCCGCTCTCAAAAAGCCGGTATCATCGATCGCTTCTTTGGCCTGTCGCACACGGCGAATCCACGCCGGGAAGTCCGATGCGGTCACTCTGCCCCTGAGATCGGTCAACTCGAGGTGGGTATGAGCGTTCACAAACCCGGGGAGCACGACCCCATTGGTGACTCGAACCTCTTCGCAATCGTCTGGCTGCGATACACCCGCCGCGGGACCGACTTCCGCCACACGGCCAGAGGCATCGATCAGTACGGCTCCCTGTGCAATGGGAGAAGATGAAACGGGCCACACAACTCCTGCGGAGATCCGCAGAAAAGTCAGTGGTGACCTCCGTCGTCGTGGTCGCGCGGGGATGGTCTCGAGATGCCGCCAGCAAACGGGTTATGAACGGGACAGTACTCGGTGGGCTCGGTCCCCGGAATGAACCACTCGTGCGAGGTCGATTCGCGTGGACACCAGCCCGTGGCCAGGTATCCGGTCTCATGGTCAATCCGAAGTAGCACCAGGCTCTCGGCCGGATCCCATCCCGCCGGGGCCGGGCGTCTCTCGTAAACGTCGTTCATGAATGCGGCCCACACCGGTGCTGCAAGGACACCGCCGGCCGAATTGGCTTTGATCTTCTTGGGCTGGTCCAGGCCGATCCACACCGCTGCCACCAGCTCGGAGGTGAACCCTATGAACCAGACATCACTACCCTCGTTCGTGGTCCCTGTCTTGCCGCCACCGGGATGAGGAAACCGACCCCGATTGCGCACTGCAGTCGCACCTGTACCCTGATTCATAACCGTCTGCAGCAAGCTGTTGGCGAGCCACATGTGCTCTTCGTCGATTATCTGCTCCTTACGCGCCTGCGGCTCCCACAGGATGTTCCCTTGGTCATCCTCGACGCGCAGGATTCCTAGCGGTGTAACCCGGGTCCCCAAATTCGCAAAGGCCGTATACGCCGACGCCATCTCGATTGGGTACACGTCCGCTGCGCCGATATGCAGGGAGTGACCAGGATACAGCGGCGTCGATATCCCGAACCGCCGGGCCTCACCGATCACAGCCTGGACCCCCAGCTCCATACCCAGCTTGATTGCGACCAGGTTGCGCGACTGCCGCAGCCCTTTCCTCAGCGTCATGGGGCCACGATAGTCCAACTCGAAGTTGACCGGCTCCCACGGCATCGAATCACCCGGCTCACGCAAGCTTATCGGCGAGTCGTCGATCATGTGGCTGAGCGGGACACCAGAGCGTATCGCGGCAGTGTAGACAAACGGCTTGAAAGTCGAGCCCGCCTGACGCAGCGCCTGAGTGGCGCGATTGAACTCGGAATCCGAGTAGTCGCGTCCGCCAACCATCGCGCGCACATAGCCTGCCCTGGAATCGAGCGCGACCAAAGCTCCCTGCAAATATGGCGTCTCTGCCCGTTTCACTCCGGGTTCGCGTTGTTCGAGATCCTCAGCGTAGGTGATGTGCGAGTAGGGCCCATAGAGCCCGCTCTCGATCCGCTCGAGTTGCTCCTCCACCGCCCTCTCCGCAGCCATTTGCATGTCCAAGTCGAGAGTCGTGTAGACGCGCAGGCCCCGATCGTAGATTCGCGTACCGAATCGATCGTATATCTGCCGTCTCACCCACTCCACGAAGTAGGGAGAGACATCCTCGAAGTCCTCGCGCGAGCTGGCCTCCAACGGATACGCCTTCCACTGCTCAGCCTGTTCAGCAGTCAGGTAACCCTGATCCCGCATGACGTTGAGCACAACGTTGCGGCGCTCTAGGGCGTTTTCCGGGTAGCGCCGGGGATTGTAGTAGTTGGGGGCGGGAGGCATACCCGCCAACAATGCCGCCTCTCCAATGTTCAGGTCTCGCGCCGATTTGCCGAAGTACCTGAGCGCTCCGGCCTCCACTCCGTACGCGTTACCGCCCAGGAAGAGCTGGTTGAGATACAACTCGAAGATCCGCTCTTTCGAGTAGGTACGCTCGATCTCGAGGGCAACTCTCATTTCTCGCACTTTGCGACGGATGTTCTTGGTGCTGGGCAGCTTCACAGGGAAAACATTGCGGGCCAACTGCATAGTGATAGAAGAGAAGCCCTGGGCGAATTCACCGGCGCGCAGGTTGGCCCGGGCAGCCCCAAGAATGCGTCGGAAGTCGATGCCCCCGTGCTGGAAGAACCGCTGGTCCTCCATGGCGATGAACGCCGCTCGCAGCGCTGGAGAGATCTCCTCCAAAGCCAGGACCGTGCGGCGCTCGATACCCAGTTCAGTGATCAGGCGGCCGTCGGCCGCGTAGACTTTGGCCGTTTGCGTGGGCCGATAGCTCTCGAGGACGGCGATGGAGGGGCAGGATGTGCCAGCACAGGCGCGAGTCCAAGATCCGACGAGCACGCCGAGCCCGGACGTTCCCAACAGCAACGTCGCAAACGCGCCCCAACAAATGGCCTTGGACTGGGACCAGCGAGCCCATCTACGCGCGAGCCAGGCTCCAGCGCCTACCCGCGTTTCAGGCGTCGGCTCTGTGTCAGTAACGTCGAACGGTTCTTTCATCTAGCTCCGAAACGTAGTCGAGCCCAGCGTGGCTTGCCAGCGATCAGATGGACGGGTAACCTTCGCCGCCATGAGGCAATTCCTCGAAGAACTGACCTGGCGGGGACTGCTCGTAGACGAGACACCCGACCTCAGACAGCGACTCGACGAAGACCCTATCGCCGGGTATGTCGGCTTCGATCCCACCGCTTCGAGCCTCCAGATAGGCAATCTCGTACCGGTCATGCTGCTGGCGCACCTGCAGCGCGCCGGCGGCAAGCCAATCGTGGTAGTGGGTGGCGGCACCGGACTCATCGGCGATCCGAGCGGTAAGAGCCAGGAACGTCCCCTCTTGGACTACGAGACAATCGCTGCCAATGCTGCACGGCAGCGTGAGCAGTTTGCCCGATTCCTCGATTTCGGTGACTCCTCGACTGGCGCGGAGATGGTCGACAACGCCGAGTGGCTCACGAAGCTCGACTTGATCGGATTCCTACGCGACATGGGAAAGCACTTCACGCTCTCATACATGCTTCAGAAGGAGTCGGTCAAAGGGCGAATGGCTGATGGGATTTCGTACACCGAGTTCAGCTATATGCTCCTGCAGGCGTACGATTTTCTGCACCTGTTCCGTGAACACAACTGCGAGCTACAACTGGGTGGGTCAGACCAGTGGGGTAATATCACGGCGGGTATCGAGCTAATCAGGCGTGTCACTGGCGGCGATGCGCATGGAGTGTGCGCTCCGCTCCTCACGACCGCGTCCGACGCGAAGTTCGGCAAGAGCGAGAAGGGCGCCGTGTGGCTCGATCCCGAGCGGACCAGCCCGTACGAGTTCTATCAGTTCTGGATTAACTCGGACGACCGGGACGTCGAGTCATACCTGAAGATCTTCACCTTCATGAACCGTGAGGAGGTTTCGACGCTAATGGCCCAACATGGCGACGATCCGGGCGGACGTGTACCGCATCGAGCATTGGCGCTCGATGTCACTTCACGAGTTCATGGGAACGAGTTCGCGCAGAGCGCACAGGAAGCTTCAGCTACCATGTTTGGTGACCGGAACCCCGCTGAGGCCAAGGCGTCGACCTGGAAAATGCTGTCTGCAGAACTGCCACACGCCCCGCTACCGGCGGGACTCGGGCCGGACACACCCGTCGTGGAACTGGTAGCAAACACTGAGCTAGTGAAGTCCAAGGGCGATGCCAGGCGGCAGATCAGCCAGGGCGGGATATCCGTGAATGGAAGGGCGATCACGGACGGGGACGAAACGGCCGGCCAGCCGCTGGACGGCGGTTATTACTGGATACGCCGAGGCAAGAAGAACAGCTTCATTTTCGAGCCACCTTCCTGAGAACTCAGGTCAAGCCGACTCCACGAGAATCGAGGCCACCTGCTCCATCTCGTCCGGTGTGTTGAAGCAGTGGGGTGAGATTCGAATCGCGCCCTCCCTCAAGGCGCATATCACACCCCGAGCCCGGAGCCGTCTGAAGGACTCCTCTGTGTTCCGCGTGGCAACGCACACTATCGCCGATTCGTGCGTACCGTCGGTTGGAGACCTGAGCTCCAAACCCCGATCTAGCGCGGTCTCGATCAACGGTGCATTTACGCAGCCGAGCCATTCTTGAATCACCTCGATACCGATCTCCAGCAGCAGCTCTAGACTGTGTTTCATCGCGATCATGTCCTGGAACGGTAGGGTGTTGACCTCGAACCGGCGCGCATCCGACCGCAGCGTTCCACCGTAATCAGTGAGACGCGAGAAATCCTCAGTTCCTTCGAAGGCCATCCACCCGACCATCGGTGGCTCGAGCTTGCTGAGCAGCTCTTGCCGCACGAAAAGGAAGCCCGCTCCCCAGGGTGACAGCAGCCACTTCTGGGCGCCGCAGGCAAGCACATCCACATGCGTGCTTGTCACATCAAACGGCACTTGACCGATCGCCTGTATACCGTCCACCACGAAATAAGTACTCGTGGCCCGGCAGGCTTCACCCAGTCGGCGCACATCTGCCTTGAACCCGTTTGAGAATTGCACGAATGACACCGCCAGCACTTTCACGTCGGGGTCCTCGACCCGTGCGATCAGGCTCTCCTCGTCTGGCCACCCGTGCGGCAACGTGGGGACCAGGTCCACGTTCACGCCATGAAACCGTTGTTCCAACCACGGGTAGACGTTGGCCGGGAATTCACGATCAGAGATCACGATCGTATCTCCCGGTTCAAGCGGCAACGAGCGGGCGGCAATGTTAAGTCCGAACGTTGTATTGAACGCCAGTCCGATCTCGTCCGCGTCTGCGTTGATCAGCCGAGCTGCGGTCCTGCGGGTCTGCTGCAGCTGCTTCATTAGGTCTTCCGGCTCGAGCCTGTGAGGAGCGGCACGCTTGAAGTTGAACTCGTCCAGGTACTGACGTGTCCTCTCAGGAAGCGGACCGATCGCGGCACTATTCATGTAGAGGGTCTCAGCGGTCCATGGGAACTCAGTCCGCCGGACGCTGCTGATCAGATCAGTGTCGACACCACGAGGGTATGACGTGCTCATGACCGAGGTGTGACCATCTCGAGCGCGTGGAGCCGCTGGTACATTCCTCCCCCTCCGATCAACTCGTCGTGGCGTCCTCGCTCTACAACCCGGCCGCTTTCGAGAACCACGATCTCCTCCGCCTGAGCCACGGTGGAGAGCCTGTGCGCGATCACCAACACGGTTCGATTCTCCAGCAGGCGCGCAATAGCCTGTTGCACCAGTCGCTCGGCTTCGGTGTCCAACGCTGACGTTGCCTCATCCAGTATCAGGATTGGTGGGTCACGCAGCAGCGCACGGGCAATCGCTACCCTTTGACGCTCTCCCCCCGAGAGACGCATGCCTCGCTCACCCAGTACCGTGTCGTAGCTGTGGGGCAATCGTTCGATGAACTCATGGGCGTTTGCAGCGTGGGCTGCTGCCATCACCGCATTGAGTGTCGCCCCCGCCTGATCTCCGTAGGCAATATTTGCGCGGACAGTATCGTTGAAGATCACTGTGTGCTGGCTGACGATGCCTACCGAATGCCGAATGGATCGCCGGCTGTATTGTGACAGTGGCTCTCCGTCGATCAACACGGCGCCCCGCTGCGGCTCGATAAACCTCGGGAGCAGATCCACTAAGGTCGACTTGCCTGCCCCCGATGGGCCTACGATGGCCACGATGTCGCCCCGAGTCACCGTGAGCGTCACATCCCGCAGTGCCCACAACCCCTGCTCATACGCGAACCAGACCCGGTCGAACACCAGTTCGCGTGTCATTCCCGGAAACTGCTTCGTGCCGGGCGGGTCCACGTCATCTGGTGGTTCGTCCAGCAGTTCGAAGACGCGTTCGGCGGCCGCGACGGCAATTTCTGCATTGACCGGGAACTGCGACAGCGCCTTGATCGGCGAGATCAGCCGCAGGGTGACAGCCATGAACGGGATGAACAACTCGGGACGCATATTGCCTACGGTACCATCACCTGCTGACAGCCCCGCAGCCAGCAACAGAACGAGCACGAGAGCTGCGCCCAGTGTCTCGCTCACAGGGTGAGCTACCGCTCCCAACCGCTGCGCACGCACGCCCTGCCTGAAGACGTGTCGAATCGCATCTCCGAATCGCCGCCGCTCGTACTCCTCCGCCCCGTGCGCTTTCACCAGTCGGGCCCCTTCGATCGTCTCCGAGAGTATCGCTGTCACCTCGCCACGATCATGCAGCGCCTGGCGTGCCCTCTTCCTGATCCTCAGGAGTATGGGGCGCATGACCAATGCGATGGCCGGAGCAAGCAGCAGGGTGAGCAGCGTAAGCCGCCACGACAGAGAGAAGAGAATGGCCAAGTAGACCAGGACCAGAATCACATTCTGAGTGGCGGACACCAGGGCCGTGCTAACGATCCGGCACGCCTGGTCTACGTCGGCGATTACCCGACTGACCAGTTGACCACCTTTCACGCGTTGAAAGAACCCGAGGCTCAAGGACTGGACGTGTCGGTAGACGGCACCGCGCAAGTCTCTGGCGACGCCTTCCTGTATTGAAGCGCCACGTGAACCAACGGCGTATACAGCCACGTTCTTGACCGCAACCGCAGCCACAATGAACAAGACAATGTTGCGGAGTGCTGCTCCTCGATCTACCCCGACTGCAAAACCAATCACTGCGTCGAGCAATCGCTCAACTGCCGTCGGTGCTTCGACGAGGATACCGCCTTCGCTGCCGAATAACAGGCGCAAAAACGGAATCAGCAGGGCGAAGGTGAGTCCATCCAACACTGATGCCACAACCGCGGCGATGAAGGTGAGACCCAGGGCACCGGAATAGGGCGACAAGAAGCCCAGCAGCCGGCGAGAGCCAGACATCTACGGAGTCCTACGTGGAGTTAGCAATGCTATGGGTAGAACGAGTTCTTCCGGTGTCACACCACCGTGAAGGAAGGACCCCCGGTACCGCGCCTGATACTCTCGCAGCTTCGTAGGATATACGAAGAACCGGTCGCCGGTGGCCAGCAGCATCTTTACACCGATGCGTCGCGCTGGTAGCCCCCAGCTGGGCAAGTCGCTGACGGCGATCGCGTCACCTGCCGACTCGGCTCGCAAATCCTCCCCGAACTTGTACCGCAGGTTGGCGGTCGCATCGCGTTTGGCATACACGGTGGCCGGCGTGTTGCAGTGGATCGACCCGTGGTCCGTTGTCAATAGCACCGGCACTCCGCGCCGTTCGGCCTCCTTCAGAGACTTGATCAGGGCCGAATCCTGAAACCAAGTGCGTGTGAGGCTCCGCAGCGCGTTCGTGTCTCGAGCGACCTCGTATAGGATTGCGTGTTCCGCCCGACCGTGAGTCAGCTGATCCACGAAGTTGAACACGAGCGCTGTCACACCCTTTTGTGACAGATAAGCAGGGAGGCGCTGCAGCAATGTTTCGCCCTCCGAGGCCGTCGAGAGCTTCTCATAGTGAACCGGCACTGGCTCGCCGATCAGATCCTCGAGTTGCTCGGATAGAAGTTCCGCTTCGTGCGCGTTGAGGCTCTCATCGTCACGCGCACCCCACCATTGGGGATGCCGCTGAGCAATCTCCACCGGAAACAGCCCACTGAAGATCGCGTTGCGCGCGAACGGAGTCGCGGAGGGGAGAATACTGAAATAATGCGACTCCTCGACATCAAAGATCTCTGTAACCAGCGGCGTCAATGATTCCCACTGATCGAGCCTCAGGCAGTCAACCACAACGAACAACACCCCGTCATAGTTGCGCAGCAGTGGAACTAGAAACTCGCTGCACACATCAACAGAAAGTGGTGGCCGGTCGCCCTCCGGGCTCGATAGCCACTTGGGGTAGTTGGATCTTATGTACTCCCTGAAATCACTGTGCAGACTGCTCTGAAACGTCCGCAGTGCCTCCTTGAGCCCGCTCTCATCACTCATTGAGAGGCGCACCTCCCACTCTGTCCCTTCTACGACTAGCTCCA
Source organism: Gemmatimonadota bacterium (assembly GCA_039589275.1). Lineage (GTDB taxonomy): Bacteria > Gemmatimonadota > Gemmatimonadetes > Gemmatimonadales > GWC2-71-9. The sequence continues at coordinate 11,523 of JBDHHP010000021.1, forward strand.
TCCACTCGCGCCAGCCGAGATGAGACCCCCGTTTCATCTCCATCTCTCGGAAGCGGCTCACGAAGTCACGTGCGAGGTGCTGCTGCCGGATTCGGTCGCCCTCGAGTAGTCGAGTCACCACGGACAGAACCTGACGAGGATTCACCGGCTTCACGAGATAGTCGTTGAGCTCGATGCCGATGGCCTCGCGCATGGTGCCTGCTTCCTCGCTCTTGGTCACCATCACCACCGGCACCGCCGGATCGATCGATCGTATCTCACTCACCAGCTCCAAGCCACGTTTCCCGGGCAGCTGCTCATCGAGCAGCACCACTCCGTAGGCCTGTCGGGTGAGCAGTGCAATTGCGTCATCGCCGTGCGCAGCTTGCTCTACGACGTACCCACTCTCCTCGAGGAACAGGACGTGCGCACCGAGGGACTCGATCTCGTCATCAACCCAGAGGACCGTCTTTGGCCGAGGCATGGCAACAACATACCGACGCCGCCCGCCGCACTCAACGAGTGGCTCTGGCGACCCTCCATCGGCTCCTCTACATTCCGAATCATTGCGCACCCCGGAGAATCCGCCGCACTCGAGGCCCAGGCATGAAAGACCACCTCGTCCCCGCCCACGATAGCCTCATAGCGCATCTGAAAGAGACCGCGCGAGGGCCAAGCCGGAATGGGGCCTTCGCAGTGTGGCTATTCGTACACGTGTGCGAAGATGAACTGCCTCCGCTCCAGATCTCCAGCCGCGCCAGGCGACGCCGGCTTTCTGACTTGGACCGGAGGCTCAGTAGCCTTTCGATGCCGCCATCGCTGAAGCGAGCTCTTAGCGATGCCCTGGTCAGCCTTGCGGAGCAAACGCCCGATGCGTGCCTTAGGGCACTTAAGTCGGTCTCGACTCAGGCCCGGGAGCACCTCGGAGCCGAGCTGGGAGACGCCCTCAGTCTTGCCGCGCGAAGTGCGAAAAGCGCGATCGGTCAGAATGGGCAGACCGCACAATGACCATTCCCCGGCGCAGGCAACGCGACTCTCTCATCGACCTCATTGCTCAGGTTGATGCATTACCCGACGGAGAAACACCACCGGACACGGTGCCGACCGGTTTCCCGTCTCTGGATCGAGCGATCGGGGGAGGCTTCCGAGAGCGCGACCTGGTTGTGCTCGGCGGCGACGTAGGAGTCGGAAAGTCCGCCTTGGCGCTAGGAATAGCCCTTCGGGCTGCAGCGACCCAACACCGCGTGGCTTTCTTTTCCGGTGAGATGGACGAGGGTAGGCTCCTAGAGCGAGCCCTTGCCATGGAAGCCAGGATCTCAGTGGACGCAATCCGGTCCGGCAGCCTGCCGGACGAGAGGAGATCCGAGCTTGGGGCGGCGGCGGTTCATATACGTGACCTACCACTCAGGATCTTCCCGTTGACAGGCCGCGGACCAGACGACTCGTTGGCTGCGGCTTGGGATGACCGACCCGACCTCCTTGTAATCGACTACCTCCAATTGCTGCCCCCTCCAGAAACGGGCCTATCACAAGAGGAGAGCTGTGCTGCCTCGGTGCGAGCATTGAAGGCCCTAACACTGGACCGCGAGATCGCCTGCCTGACCGTAGCACACCTGCCCTCGCAAGACGCCGAACGCAGCGACCGCCGGCCGAACCTGGACGACTTTGGAGCCTTGGACTCAGTCAAGCAGCACGCCGACGTGGTGATTGGCTTGTACCGTGAGGACATGTACACTGGCGGTATGGACGTCAAGGGAGCAACCGAGCTGATCGTAATGAAGAACCGCAATGGCCCAACTGGGTTCATCGACCTGTATTTCCACCGCCAGTGGATGCGCTTCGAGGACATGCTCGATCCGGATCGTTGAACAGATCGATATATTTTGTGACAGCCTACCCCGACGGGCCGACTGCCGGACGGGCGCGCGGTCAGCACGTGCCAAGGAGGGCTCATGGCCGGCCACAGCAAGTGGAAGCAAATAAAGCACAAGAAGGCGGCCCAGGACGCCAAGCGCGGTGCTCGATTCACCAAGCTGATCAAGGAGATTACCGTCGCCGCTCGTCAGGGTGGCGGTGATTCCGACGGAAACGCACGGCTGCGCACCGCGATCGAGAACGCCAAGGCCAACAACATGCCCGCCGACAACATCGAACGGGCCATCAAGAAGGGTACCGGCGAGCTCGAGGGTGTCGTGTACGAAGAGGCCACTTACGAGGGATACGGGCCGGGCGGCGCAGCCATCATGATCCAAGTGACGAGTGATAACCTGAACCGGACGGTGGCTTCGATTCGCCATATCTTTTCCAAGAACGGGGGGAATCTCGGCGCACCAAACTCGGTCGCGTGGATGTTCGATAAGAAGGGTCTGCTATACGTGGACGCCAATCGCTACCCAGAGGACGCGGTATTTGAGCCCGCCCTCGAAGCTGGCGCCGAAGACATAGTCATAGAAGAGACGCAGCACCTCATCACGACGGATCCTACCGTGCTCAACGGTGTGCGAGATGCATTGGAGGCCAAGGGCATATCAGTGGAAGGTGCCGAAATCGCGATGGTCCCACAGAACACCGTGAAAGTGGAGGGCAAGGAAGCGGAACGGCTACTCCGGTTGGCAGATTCCCTCGAAGAGCACGACGATGTTTCGCAGGTGTTCAGCAACTTCGACGTGGACCAGGAGACGTTAGCGGCGGTAGGTGGGTGAACGTACGGGTCCTCGGTATCGATCCCGGTACTGCCGTCACAGGCTACGGCGTTGTAGACGGCGATACCAAGCGCACGGGGCAACTGGTTGAGTGCGGCGTGATCCGCACCAACGCACGGCAGGAAGTCAGCAAGCGCCTCTGCACGCTCTACGATGGCGTTGTCGAGTTGATCTCTCGCCACACCCCGACAGCGGTTGCCGTCGAGTCAGCGTTCTATCACAAGAACGTTCGCACTACGGTGACGCTGGGACAGGCTCGTGGAGTGGTTCTGCTGGCCGCAACCAAAGCCGGGCTCAAGGTCACCGAATTCCCGCCTGCGACGGTCAAGAAGTCTGTCGTAGGGGAAGGACGGGCGGTCAAGAAACAGGTTGGGTATATGGTGCAGCGTATTTTGCGGCTGAAAGAACCCCCGGCGCCTGATGACGCGGCGGACGCCTGCGCGATTGCTCTGACCTACCTAATCACGCTGAGGAGCCAGACATGATCGCCGCGGTACGCGGCATCCTCTCAACGAAGGTTGGTGATCGGGTGGTGGTGGCCACCGACGGTGGCGTGAGTTACGAAGTTGCGGTCCCAATAGGGGTCTTGGAGAGACTGCCCGCGGAAGGCGCGGAGATCCAGCTCAGCACGGTACCAATCGTCCGAGAAGACGGCTGGGCGCTGTACGGATTCGACGACACCGACGAGCGCCTCGTCTTCCAAAGATTGCTCGGCGTAAACGGAGTCGGGCCGCGTCTGGCCCTGGCCATTGTATCGACTTTGGGTAAGCGCGTCGTGAAAGCACTGAAGGAAGGTGAGATAGCCGCACTGTGTACCGTTCCCGGCGTCGGCAAGAAGACCGCTGAACGGATCGCACTGGAGCTGAAGGACAAGTTGCGTGACATCAGCGCCCATGACGGCTCGACCACCGTCTATCTACCGGCCGAACAGGCCGTACACGCTTTGGTGAACTTGGGGTACAATCCCACCGAGGCGGATCGAGTGGTTCGAGCCGTGTTATCTGAGAACGGCTCGGCCGAAACCGCAGAGTTGATCCGCGAGTCCCTGCAACTGTTGACGAGAACGAAATGAAGACTGCTGAATGGTTGTGCACCTCCTGCGATGCTACAAATAGACGGTTGGTTGAAGACGAGGTCACTCAGACCGAAGACCGCTGCGTCCACTGTCGCAAACGCCATGTGGTCACGGAAGACGCGCGACCAGTGCGCTGGATTTCGAAACCCAAGTAAGTGACTCGACCAGAAATAACCACCCCCGACGTGCTGCCCGAGGAGTCCTCCTCGGAGTCCACACTGCGCCCGCAGAGTCTGTCGGAGTTCGTTGGTCAGGAGCAGGTGAAGGAACGACTCCAGATTGCCATCGATGCGGCCAGGCGTCGGGGTGAGCAGCTGGATCACACCCTATTCTTCGGACCACCCGGATTGGGTAAGACCACCCTCGCAATGATGATCGCTCGCGAGATGGGCGTGAACATCCGTACCAGTAGCGGGCCCGTGCTGGAGAAGTCGGGGGACTTGGTCGGCCTCCTTACCACACTCCAGCGAGGTGATGTCCTATTCGTGGACGAGATCCACCGTCTTCGCCCCGCCCTAGAGGAGTTTTTGTACCCGGCTATGGAGGATTTCCGGGTCGACGTGCGGATCGCGGACGGTCCCAACGCCCAGACCATACCAATGGGCGTGGAACACTTCACACTGGTTGGTGCATCTACCCGTTTCGGAATGCTGACGCCGCCGATGCGGGCACGGTTCGGACTCATTGAGCGACTGGGCTACTATCCAGCCGACGAGCTACTGCAGATCGTGACCCGTTCGGCCCGTGTGCTGGGCGTGACTATCGACTCCGAAGGAGCTAAGGAGATCGCGAAGCGAAGTAGAGGTACCCCTCGTGTCGCGAATCGTCTGCTGCGCAGGGTGAGGGACTTCGCCGAGGTCAGGGCCGATGGATCGATCACGCAGACTGTAGCGCGGGAGGCCCTCCAGGGCTTGAATGTCGACGAATACGGCCTCGACGACATGGACGGCAGGATTCTCACTATGATCATCGAGAAGTTCGACGGCGGACCCGTTGGACTGAATACGATCGCGGTGGCGGTGGGTGAGGATCCCGGCACACTGGAAGAGGTATACGAGCCGTTTCTAATCCAGCAGGGATTCCTACACCGCACACCTCGTGGGCGTGCAGCGACGCCGGCAGCCTACCGACATTTCGGCTACACGCCGCCCAGTAGGAATGGGCAGTCGAGCTTCTTCGACGACGGAACGAGTGCCTGATTCCTATTGCACCTCGGACTTCGACTACGAATTCCCAACCGAAGCTATAGCTAAACGGCCGCTCCCCAGCCGCAGCGGGAGCCGCCTAATGGTCCTGAGCCGCTCGACGGGATCGATCGAGCATACCCACTTCGACTCGTTCCCATCGCTGCCAAACCCCGGTGATGTCGTGGTGGTGAATGTGAGCCGTGTGATAAAAGCCAGGCTCACCGGACTGCGCGAGAACGGGCGTGAAGCTGAAGTCCTGCTCACCAAGCCGGCCCACGACGGAACCTGGCTCGCCATGGTGCACCCGGGGGGCAAGCTCAAGAAAGGCCGAACCGTGCGGTTTGGCGAAGACGCGGTCGGAGAGGTGGTTGATGTGCTGGGCGGCGGCCTCAGGCGTATCCAGTTCTCCGGCTCCCTTACAGTCGAGCAGCTAATGGACCGGTACGGTGCCACCCCACTCCCCCCGTACATTGATCGCCCGGCCGATGAAGCCGACGAGATTCGATACCAGACCGTTTACGCGCAAGAAAACGGCAGCGTTGCCGCACCGACGGCCGGACTTCACTTCACACCTGAGGTGCTCGACGACTTGCGCGCCAAAGACGTAGCAATTGCCAAGATCGTGCTTCACGTGGGACCGGGCACCTTCAAACCAGTCGAGGTAGAGAATCCCGTCGCACACCCGATGCATGAAGAGTGGTTTTCCATCTCAGAGGATGCTGCGCAGACGATCCTGCGAACCAAGACTGCCGGCAATCGGGTTTGGGCCGTCGGAACGACGTCCGCCCGCGTATTGGAGACACTGGCTAACCGCGATGAGCTCAAGGCCACGAGTGGCTGGACAGACCTGTTCGTCTACCCGCCATACCAGTTCAAGCTGGTCGACGCACTGCTGACCAACTTCCATCTGCCGCGCTCGACGCTGATCATGCTCGTGTCCGCCTTTGCGGGGTACGAACAAACGATGAACGCGTACCGTGTGGCTGTCGCGGCCGGCTACCGGCTCTATAGTTACGGCGACGCCATGGTTGTGCTATGAAGCCTTTTGAGTACAGAGTCGACGCAACACAGGGGTTCGCTCGGAGCGGCCTCTTGCAGCTGCCCCACGGCGCGGTGAGGACTCCCGCCTTCATGCCTGTCGGCACCCAGGGTACTGTGCGTGCGTTGTCTCCCGGCGACTTGGAGAGCATCGGAGCCACGATGGTGTTGGGGAACACTTACCACCTACACGTGCGCCCCGGCGAGGATGTGATCGCCGAGTTAGGGGGACTCAACGAGTTCATGGCTTGGCCTAATCCGATCCTGACTGACTCTGGAGGGTTCCAGGTCTTTTCCTTGGAGGGCTTTCGTCGGGTTGACGATGACGGAGTCGAGTTTCAATCGCACGTCGACGGAGGGAGGAGACGCCTCACCCCGGAGCGCGCAATCGAAATACAGTGGATTCTCGGATCGGACATCGCGATGGCCTTCGACCACGTAGTCCCCGGCAAGGCGAACCGATCCGACGCCGAGGATGCTCTGGAACGCACGACCCGGTGGCTGCAGTGCTGTTCCAAGCGACACGCAGTCCTGTCCGCTGATGCAGAGAGAAGGCAGGCTCTGTGGCCCGTGCTTCAGGGAGCCACGTTCAGAGACCTAAGGGCGCGCTCGCTCGAGCACACCCTCTCACTCGGAGATTGGAGCGGAATCGCAGTCGGCGGACTGGCGGTTGGCGAGCCCAAGACGACCATGCTCGAAGTCATCGATGGTTTGGCGGAATCTCTTCCAACCGCTATCCCGCGTTATCTTATGGGAGTCGGGTTCCCGGAAGATCTGCTCGAAGCGATATCCAGGGGCATGGACCTCTTCGATTGCGTTGCGCCAACCAGGAACGGCCGGAACGGAACGGCGTTCACGCCAGACGGACCGCTGAACATAAGGAATGCCAGGTATCGCACAGACCCGGCACCGCTGGATGAGACTTGCGACTGCGAGACGTGCGACAGCTTCAGTCGCGGCTATTTGCGTCACCTGTTTGCGGCTGAGGAGTTGCTGGGCTTGCGGTTGTTGTCGCTGCACAACGTCAGGTTCTTGATTGCACTAACAGAGCAGGCGCGACTCCAGATCGAGCAAGGAACGTTCGACACATGGAGCCTCAGCTGGATAGACAAATACAACGCGCGAGGAACACCGTGAGATTGGAAGCTCTCTTTGCCTTTGCTCCTTCAGGCGGCTCCGGCGGTGGCGGAATGGCCATCTTCTTGTTCCAGATGCTTGCGATCTTGGCCATCTTCTACTTCTTGATCATTCGCCCCAAGGTTCAACAAGAGAAGAAGCACCGTGAACGTCTCTCCCAGGTAAAGCGCGGTGATGAGGTAGTGACGGCTGGCGGCATAGTGGGAGAGGTGGTCCATGTCAAGGAAAGCAAGGTCACGGTGAAGAGTGGTGAATCCCGCCTGGTGGTTCAACTCGATCGAATCGCCGAGGTACGGGCCCCGGGAGAGGCACCCGATACGGGCAAGAAATGAGCATCAGGACCATTCACCTACTTGGTTCACCCATACTGCGTGAACAGGCGCAGGCGGTCCGCGAAGTTGACGACGAGGTACGGCAGCTGGTGACAGACTTGTTCGAGACCATGCACGCCGACGACGGAATAGGGTTGGCAGCCAATCAGGTGGGTGTTACGCGCCGAGTGGCCGTCGTCGAGGCCGGCGATGAGCCGCACGTCGTGCTAATCGATCCCGAGATTGTCGAACGCGAGGGGAAGATCCGAGGTGAGGAAGGGTGTCTCTCAATACCCGACATCTTCGGTGACGTGGAGCGCTCAGCGCGGATCGTTGTCGAGACCACCACCTTGGACGGTGAAAGAGCACGCGTCGAAGCCAGCGACCTGGTGTCCCGCGCTATCCAGCACGAGATCGACCACCTCGATGGAGTGCTCTTCATCGACCACCTGAGCCCCCTCAAACGCCGCATGCTCATGAAGAAGTGGAAGAAGTCGCGCAAAGGCACGCCGGGCTACCTGAAGGAGGTATCCGCGGCAAAGGGAGGATCCTAATGCGTTTGGTCTTCTTCGGAACTCCGGACTTTGCCGTACCGTCCTTGCGTGCTCTGTTGGAAGAGGGTTTCGACGTCGAGTCGGTGGTCACGCAACCCGACAAGCCCAGAGGGCGTTCCCGCTCAACGCTGGTACCACCGCCGGTGAAAGCCGAAGCCCTCACCATGGACATTCCCGTGCTGCAACCTTCGCGGCCCAGTAACCCAGAGTTCATGGAACAGCTTGAGGCCCTACATCCGGACCTCGGCATCGTGGTTGGGTACGGGCATATCCTCAAGCCGGGTCTATTGGAGCTCCCACCGCGAGGGATGATCAATGTGCACGCGTCTCTTCTACCGCATCTAAGAGGTGCCGCACCGATCGAACATGCGATTCTGGGTGGCGATGACGAAACAGGCGTGACCATAATGCAGTTGGAGCCCGAGCTAGATACCGGCCACATCATCCACCAGGTGGCGACCCCCATCGCGCCCGACGAAACCGGCGGCGAGCTGACAGTCCGGCTGGCAGAACTGGGTGCATTGGCGCTCGTGGAAGCTCTGGCCTTGATCGAGACGGACACAGCGGAGCCACGGCCGCAGGACCACGGTCGCGCTACCTACGCACCCAAACTGAATGCAGAGATGGCCAGGATCGACTGGACCAAATCGGCGGAGCAGATTGCGCGTCTGGTTCGCGCTCTCGACCCTCGGGTGGGCGCGCGTTCGACCATTGGAGGCAAGGAAGTCAAGCTGTTCGGTCCGCGCCCCGCAGATGAATGGGTGGAGGATGACCGACCGGGTGAGGTGTTGGAAACAGATCCCGCCTTCGTAGTGGCCACGGGTGATGGCGCCTTGCAGTTCATCGATGTACAGCCGGCCGGTCGCCAGCGCATGGCGGCCTCGGCCTGGGTTCGGGGCAAGAACGCAAAGAAGGGCGACCTGTTCGAGTGAAACCTCCACTACCGCGGCTTCATGCGGTAACGAATGCATTAGTCCTCGAATTCCCCGACTTCGTTGAGCACGCTGCCGCACTGGCCAAGCAGCCCGACATCTGCTTGCACGTGCGTTCAGATTCCCACGGAGGTCGTCGCCTATCCGAGATTGCAGCCGGCCTGACGCGAGTATGTGGCGGAAGATCACGCGTCTTCCTAAACGACCGAGTGGACGTTGCCCTGGCAGTTGAAGCGGACGGGATCCATTTGCCAAGCGCCGGCTTGCAGATCCGATCGGTCCGAGACCTGGTCGGACCCAACGTTTTGATCGGTCGATCGACGCACAGTGCCGCTGAGGCGCTTGCGGCGCACGAGGAAGGCGCCGACTACATATTCCTCGGTCCGATCTGGCCCACTTCATCCCATCCCGGAATACCCGGTCTCGGAACGGGGGCGATCGCGGAGGCCCGATCAGTACCCGTCATAGCAATCGGTGGCGTCACGCCAGAGAGAGCGTCAGCAGCGATTGACGCCGGGGCCTATGGGGTTGCAGCCATAACCGCCCTGTGGGACGTTGCAGATTCTGGTGCGGCTGCCGAGCGCATGCTGCTATCTTTGCACATATGAGCAAGTCAATGACGGTTGTGGTCAACGGCGAGAAACGCGAGTTGACGGGGCCAGCTACGGCTCTCGACCTCCTCGAATCGCTCGAGTTGGACCCGAGAGCCATAGCGGTAGAGTTGAACGAGAAGATCGTCAGGCGGGCGTTTCTGGGCGAAGCCCTGCTGAGCGATGGAGATCGTATTGAGCTGGTGCACTTCGTGGGCGGTGGCTGAGTACGAACAAGGAGTGACATGAGTAAAGCTGCATCGACTACTGCTGACACCCCCCTTACAATAGGGGGTCGTGAATTCCGCTCGCGCCTGATGGTGGGAACGGGAAAATACCCAGACAATGAGACCATGGTTCGCGCCATCACCGCCTCGGGCGCGGAAACCGTGACAGTTGCAGTGAGACGGGTGGATCTCGATCGAACTAAGGAAGAGGGTATCCTCTACCACTTCGATCCCACGCAGTTCTTCCTGCTAGCCAATACAGCAGGCTGCTACACTGCAGAAGAGGCTGTGCGGTACGCGCGCCTGGCTCGCGAAGCAGGATTCAACGAGTTCATCAAGCTCGAGGTCATTGGCGACCAGGAGACACTCCTACCCGACGTCACAGGGTTATTGGAGGCGACTCGGACCCTCACAAACGAGGGTTTCAAGGTGATGGCCTACACAAACGACGACCTCATCACGGCACTGCGGCTCGAGGATGTCGGGTGTGCTGCAGTCATGCCGCTGGCGTCGCCAATCGGTAGCGGCCTCGGACTGATCAACCCCTATACCATCCGGATCATCAAGCGACGCCTGGACGTTCCAGTGATAGTCGATGCCGGTGTCGGCACTGCATCAGACGCCTGCGTCACAATGGAGCAGGGTGTTGACGGCATCCTCATGAACACGGCATTGGCGGCTGCTGATGACCCAGCTGCCATGGGCACAGCTATGAAGTACGCAGTCGAGGCTGGCCGCCTCGCGTTCCTCGCCGGCAGGATGGAGAAGCGAGAGGTAGCAGCGCCATCTAGCCCGACCAGGGGCATGCTCGGTTAGGTGGCACACGGGACGGCCGCTCGGGAGGCGGCGATTCAAATCCTGGAGAGCACCCGTTCCGGTACTTCGTTCGAGATTGCGCACGCTGCGGCGGTGGAGGGTCTATCAGACCCCGACCGTCGCCTAGCGCATGAGATAGCTGCCGGGGTCCTGCGCGCGAGGACGGAGCTCGATTCCTGGATAACGCCGCTGCTGTCGGCCGGATTAGACGGGACTCCCTCGGAACTGAGGGATCTACTTCGAATCGGGGTCTACCAGCTGATCCACCTGGACCGAGTCCCTTCCTACGCAGCCGTTGAGGCCACGGTGGAGGTGGCCAAGCGAAGGCGGGGATCACGAGGTGCAGGCCTAGTCAACGCCATTTTGCGACGCGTGGCCGACTCGCCGACCACCTCGCGCACGCCAGCACCGATATCGGGTGCGGCCGACCTCGCCAGGGTAGAGTCGCACCCGACTTGGTTGGTAGAGAGGTGGGTGAGGCGCCACGGGTTTGCCCGGACCGCTGAACTCCTCCAACACAACAACCGGCGGCCGCCGCTGGTGATTCAACCTGTGCGCTGGTCACTGGAGAGGCTGCGCGACGCCCTCGAGAGCAGTAGGATTCCTGTTGCGGATGCGTGTGGAGGATCAGGCCTCGTGGTTCGGGAAGCGCGGGTGAACGAGTTGCCTGGTTTTCATGAGGGAGCGTTCGTCGTCCAGGATCCAGCGCACGCACGCCTATTGGAGCATGCGAATGTGCCCGAAGGTGCCCTGGTTTGGGATGCATGCGCCGCTCCTGGTGGCAAGGCAGCTATCCTGAGTCGCCGCGGGCCCGTGGTCGCCACGGATGTGAGCCGCGACCGGTTGCCGCGCCTGAAGGACACCCTCAGGCGGACGGGGGCGGCCGCTCGCATCGCCATCGCAGACGCGCGCCATCCACCGGTCAGGGCTCAAGCAGTGGATGTGGTGCTGGTGGATGCCCCCTGCACCGCCACAGGCACCCTGGCGCGTCACCCAGATGGGCGTTGGCGCCTGTCAGAGCAGAGCATAGAGAACATGGCTCGTCGACAAGCAGATCTGCTCCGCGGTGCCTGCAAGGCGGTGAGTCGAGACAAGTCCTTGGTCTATTTGACGTGTTCAATAGAGCCAGAAGAGAACGAGGAGCAAATCGATCGATTTCTATCAGAGAATCTGGGCTTCGAGCGCGATGGCAATGACATGTTTCTGTTTCCACCCGATACCGGTACGGACGGCGGGTTTGGAGCACGATTGAGGCGGGTGCGATGAAGTTCCGCAGACATCGACCACCTGTCCTTAGAATCGACTGGCGTGGAATCGGTACACCGTTTGCCAAGGTGTTGCACCGGATTCGCGGTTGGCTCGCTAGCATCAAGGCGACATCCAAGCCGACCGAGACGCCAACCGACTCGGTGACGGATCATGCCGACGTCGAGTTTCCGAGTGCCGCTTTCAAGGACTGGCTCGTGTCTCGACCCGGGTGGTTAGTTGGAGCGTCAGCGGCGACCGCAACGTTCGTGCTTGGATACCTGTTTGCTGTGGTGTTCCTGTTCCCGGCCCCGTTTTTTCCCCGCTCGCAAGAGATCCCCCGGGTCGTTGGCCTCGGGCTCGCCGAGGCCGTCCAGTCGCTGGAGGCCACCCGGTTGGTCGTGAGCGACACGGAACTGGTGAGTCACCCTGACATTGAAGGCGGCAAAGTCGTTTGGCAGGATCCGCCCCCCGAAGTTGCGGTACCAGAGGGAACGGGGGTCGCTTTATGGGTCAGCCGGGGGCCTCGGCCTATTCCGGTGCCGGACGTTGCAGGTTACGACCGAGAGGTGGCTGCTCGGCTGATCGAAGCGGCCGGGCTGCGTGTTGCCCGGATCGACACGACGATCGCCCCGCAGGAGCGCGGAGTGGTAGTGAACACCCGGCCGCCTGCAGGACAGAGTCGGGAGCCTGGCGACGGTATTACGCTGTTCGTCAGTGTCGGGACGCCCAGCATATCCGTCCCCGACCTAACCGGTCTCAGACTCGACGAAGCACGTGACATACTCGAGGAACTAGGCCTAGCACTGGGTTCAACCCGGACCAGACGCTCGACCGTCGCCGACTCGGGGATAATTTTCGGGCAAGATCCCGCGGCGGGAACGTTGAGCGCACCGGGAGGAGCCGTTAACGTCACAATTGTACGCGGAGAACGCCCGTGAGCAGTGATCTGTACATTGCCCCTAGCGTGCTGAGCGCTGATCTAGCCAGGCTGTCCGACGAGGTCAACACCGTCGCAAGCGGTGGCGCCGACTGGATTCACCTGGATGTAATGGATGGCCACTTCGTGCCGAACCTAACCTTCGGGTCCGGGCTAGTTGCTGCACTACGACACGTCACGGATCTGCCCCTCGACGTCCACCTCATGGTTGATCGACCGGAGTGGTACATCGCGCCTTTCGCTGATGCCGGCGCGTCAGTGTTCACTTTCCATCCCGAGACCACGGCCCACGTTCAGAGGCACTTGGAGCAGGTGAGGGCCTGCGGAATGCGAGCCGGTCTGGCGCTCAACCCAGGCACGCCGCTCGCATACGCCGAAGAGGTGATCGATGACGTCGACCTGCTACTGGTCATGACCGTGAATCCAGGATTCGCCGGCCAGAAGTACATTTCCAGCGCGACGCGAAAGATTGCGCGGGCCCGCGAGTTGATCGATACCGCCGGGAGCAGTGCTCGCCTCGAGGTCGACGGCGGCATCACCCGTGAGACCATAGCGAAGGCCTGCAGTGCCGGCGCCGACACTTTCGTCGCCGGCTCCGCGATCTTCAAGGCAGAAGACCCAGCCGGTGAGGTGCGTGAGCTACGCCGGCGTTGTTATCCGGTGGTGTAGCATGGCATCAAGAGGACAGTGGGTTGCAGTCGGGGTCATTGTGGCCGTGCTCGCAGCAGCCGTGGCCGCGGGCATGGCTTTGTCACCGGAGTTGCGGCCGGTCCGACCCGGCAGTGACGCTCCTGGATTCGAAGCATTAGATGTGGCGAGTGGTGAGACGGTGTCGCTTTCCAACTACGACGGTCAGATCGTGCTGCTCAATCTGTGGGCCACTTGGTGCCTTCCTTGCGAACGAGAGATGCCTTCGATGCAACGACTCCACGAGCAACTCGGGCCAGTTGGATTGAAGGTGGTGGCCGTGTCGCTTGACGCAACTGGACCGGAGAAGGTTCTTGCGTGGGTACGCGATCGCGAACTGACTTTCGATGTCTTACACAACCGAGAAGGCCGACTCGAACGGGTTTACCAGACCACTGGATTACCTGAGAGTTTTGTGATCGACCGCGATGGCGTGATCGTCAAGAAGGAGATCGGCGCTCGAGAGTGGGACAGTCCTTCTCAGTTAGCGTTCTTCCGCCGGCTTCTGGCACAGGAGAGAACCTCGCCTCACTGAGGCTGATCTGATGACTCGGGTCCAACGGTTGCGCGATTGGATATTCAGCAATTGGCCGATCAAGTTGACGGCCCTTGTCCTCGCGACGGTGCTCTGGGCCGTCACCGCAGCGCAAGAGACCACCAGCCAGCTCGTTCCCGTTACGCTCGAAGTGCAAGCACCGGAAGGACGCGATTTCACGAGTGAACTTCCTCAGGTGCAGGCACGCTTCGCCGGAACACTGCGCGAGTTGATTAAGCTCTACGAATCTCCACCAATCGTCCGCAAATCCATCCCAGACACAATCGTCGGGACCACTTTTACGGTGGAGTTGGACCCCGACGACATAGAAGTCACCGACAACGCGAACGTGATTGCTCAAGAGCTCCAGCCGCGCGCGTTCACCGTCACGCTCGACGATGTCATTCAGCGGAGCGTTCGAGTTGTATCGAGGGTGCAGATCGTTCCGGAATCCGGCTACGGTGTGTTTGGCAGAGTCACTCTTTCACCAGCGACCGTCACGATCCAGGGGCCCGAGGAACTGGTGAATCAGATCGAGAGCGTGAGGACCGTACCACTCGACACCGGCGGCGTGCGCTCCAACGTAAGCATGCGAGTCCCTATCGATACGACGGGTCTCGGGGTGGTCAGACTGGTGGAGGAGGCAGTGATCGTGGCCGCGGAAATCGGCCAGGAGTCGGAGCGGGTAATCATCGGCGTGTCTGTCGCGCTACCGGATCCAAGCTTGTGGGAGAGCACTCCGTCGGCAGTGATCGTGACTGTGCGCGGTCCTAGTTCCCGCGTGATACAGCTGACGCGTGACAGCGTGCGAGTATCGGCACGTCCCACGGGCAGGCTGGACGAACAGACCGTACCGCTGATCGTGGAGGCGCCGCCTGGCATAACAGCAGCCGTACGCCCGGACTCAGCAGTGGTACGGAGGCGAACTCGTGGCTGATGTGGTCCTAGGTATCGAGACCTCGTGTGACGAAACATCGGCCGCGGTAATCGTTCGCGAAGGCACCCAACCGGAACTGGCCAGCCTGGTAATTCTGTCGCAAGACGTGCACTCGGTTTATGGAGGAGTCGTTCCAGAGCTGGCGAGCCGGGCTCACCTGACGGCTCTTGACCCCGTTGTCAATCGAGCATTGGAGCAAGCTGGCCTGCCGCTGCGGGCTGTCGAGGCGGTGGCCGTGACCTCCGGACCCGGTCTAGTAGGAGCTCTGCTGGTGGGCGTGTGCTACGCCAAGGCGCTGGCAGCGGCAGGGAAGAGGGATTTGATCGGCGTCAACCACCTGGAAGGGCACATCTTTGCCCCGGCTCTGGATGATCCGTTCCTCGCGCCGCCGTTCGTGGCCCTGTTGGTGTCGGGTGGCCACACGCTCTTGCTCGACGTCGTCGAGTGGGGTCAATACCGGCTGCTTGGAGAAACACGTGACGACGCCGCCGGTGAGGCGTTCGACAAGGTCGCGAGCATGTTGCAGCTGGGGTACCCCGGCGGGCCGGAAATCGAGCGGCTCGCCAAAGATGGGATTGATCGGTTCACGTTCCCGCGTCCGATGTTGGGTTCAGGATTCGATTTCTCCTTTAGCGGACTCAAGACAGCTGTACTCTACGCCGTTCGCGATTCCGCGGACGTCGCCGCAGATAGGGCCGACCTGGCCGCTTCATTTCAAGCAGCAGTGTTCGACGTGCTGCTGTCCAAGTCCACGGCTGCTCTCGAGAAAACAGGATACACCACGCTCGTGCTAGGCGGGGGAGTTGCCTGCAGCAAGTCACTCGCAGCGTTTGCGGCACGCCGCCTGGCCGGACGGGCGCGAGTCGCCGTGGCCCAACCGCGGCTCAACACCGACAACGCGGCCATGATCGCTAGGGCAGGCTGGTTTCATCTCGAACGCGGGGAGACTAGCGGTCTTTTCCTCGACGCCGACGCCCGAATGCCCTGGCCCGGCCTGAAGCGCTCCTCACGTTCGACGCAAAGGCTCAGATCATGACCCTGTACCCGCTGATCTTCAACGTCGGCCCACTCATGATCACTGGCTTCGGAATCATGATGATGGTGGCCTTCCTGTTTGCCGGTTGGGCGATTCAAAAGAACCTGCTCGACAAGAGACTGAGTGGCGTCTACGCCGAGCACATCGTCATTGCTGCGGTGATCGGTGGGATCATCGGCGCAAAGCTTTGGTACGTGGCGTTGCAACAGGATTTGGGCCAGTTCTTTTCGCGTGGCGGACTCGTCTGGTACGGAGGCTTCGTAGGCGGCGCAGCCGCGGTTCTGTTCAACGGCTGGCGGCAGCGGGTACCGGCCCGGATCACCTGCGAAATCGCAGCTCCTGCACTCGCGTTGGGCCATTCGCTGGGTCGCGTCGGCTGCTTCCTGGTTCAGGACGATTACGGGGTCCCCACGTCGCTTCCATGGGGAGTGAAGTTCCCGGAAGGCTACCCACCGACGACCGCTCAGGATCTCCGCGCGTGGGGTATCGAGGTACCCGCCGACGCGTTACCCACCGACGTGCTCGCTGTGCACCCCACGCAGCTGTACGAAGTCGCAGCCCTAATGTTCGTTTTCTGGTTGTTGTGGCGGATGCGAAGTCATCGCCATGGGGTTGGATGGCTCTTCGGGGCCTATCTCGTTTTCGTGGGCGTCGAGCGTTTCCTAATAGAGTTCATCCGGGCCAAGGACGATCGCTTCATCGGAGCGTTGACGCTCGCACAGGTGGCCAGCGTCGCTGTGGTGGTGCTGGGAATCGCCATAATGGCTGTGCTATGGCGCAACGACGAACTCGAGATCCCGCCCGAGGCGAAGGTGCTTACGCGAGTCGCCGCAGACTCAGGCTAACCTTGGAGCAGGGCATCAGCCATCTCTTTGGCGGTGGTCCAACGGTCGGCCGGCAACTTCTGTAGGGCTTTTCCTATTGCGCTCGCCAGGCCGGGAGGAGTGTCGCTCCTGAACTCGGTTATGCTGGGCGCTTGTTCCTGGTGGTGCATACTCAAGACCATTTCCTCTCTCGACGCCACGAAGGGAGGCCGGCCCGCCAGACATTCGAACAACACACACCCCAAGGAGTAGAAATCGCTACGGTGGTCTATGTCCTCTTCACCTGCTACCTGCTCCGGGCTCATGTAGGTCGATGTACCGACAGCAAAACCCGAGCGTGTCAGCCGGTCCTGACCCGACTGCTGAATTGCCCGAGCAATACCGAAGTCCATCAGAACGGGGCCACCGCTCGATAGTACCACGTTCTCCGGCTTCACATCCCGATGCACAATCCCCATGTCGTGGGCGTAGCTGAGTGCCGCAAGGAGATCCCGCGCTATGCGCAAGGTATCGCTTAGCGATGCCTGCTCTACCCGGGTGACATGTTCTCGAAGCGTGGGACCCTCAACATAAGACATCACGTAGTAGATGAGCCAATCCGTTTCGCCGTAGTCGATCAACTTGGCGATGTTGGGATGATCGATCTTCGACAGAAAGGAGATTTCACGCAGAAACCGGTCCGCTGTGACGCTCACCGCAAGCTCTGGATGCAGCACTTTGAGGGCGACCTTCACCCCGTCCTTACCCTCGGCTTGGAACACTCGCGCAGCACCACCCCGCGCTACCTCGCGCTCGACGATGTAGCGGTCCTTGAGTGCCTCCTTGACGATCAGATGCAGGTCGCGTCGACCGACAGTTTCCTCCCAGCTGAGTTAGAAACAAGAAAGTCGCTATACACCAAGCCTCTGGCAAGGAGCTGCTACCTGCTGCTTACCGGACGGGCGCTCCATCGCAGCACTCTGTGGGGATCAGCCGCCCGTACCTGAAATGCCCACCCGCCATCCAGATCCGCCACCTTGAGCAGCACTCGATTCCAACCGGCTCGTAGCGCGACATCGACCGCGAGGTCATCCGCGCGCGAGATATTTCGGCCCTGCCGCTCCGACACCCGCTCACCATTCACCCACATCACGTGAGCGTCGTCTGCACCGAGCATTAGCGTTGCACTCCGATCTTCTGGAGCGAAAAGAAATGCCTGCGCGTACGCCGCCACCCAGTCGTTTGGCATGAAATGGGGATTCAGGCGCACCTGTCCGTCGGGACTAGCCATGACCCGTCGCCAGCTAATCCTCTTTCCCTTCTCTGTCAGGTAGGTCGTGGTCAATGAAGGGTTCTCCTCTGGAGCGTACGCACTGTCCACCGCTGGGCTGATCTCCGTTGCCAGCAGACGGGGATTGGGGAACGGCCCCACGACATTCCACTCAGTTGCCCACTGTGCAACCGGGCGCGCCAGCACGGCTGCCGGAACGACAGCATCTTCGGTAGGCGCTACGACCAGGACTTCCACCGCCGTTTCTAGGGCGACGTCCCCCAAATTGACTGGTTCGAGCACGGTTCCAGGGTCATCTGCGACCAGACTCAGGGAGCACACAGCACCATTATGGAGACGGTACGAAACAGTACCGAGTCCAGGTCCAGCGAGCGGATACAGCAGCACTTCGTACCGGTCAGGCCGAGGAACTTGAACCACGATGGTATTGCTGAGACCCTCCCTGCGAACGTCGAGGTCGCGCTCCAGAACGGCGCCAGGCGGGATCTTGACGCCAAGGACGCGGCGGAGGTCAGGGGATTGAAGAGCGGGAAGCGGCTGATGTGGCTCTGATTGATACCAGTAAGCGACCGTCGCGTAGTCGGCCACTGCTTGGTTCGCGTGCCCGTGCTCCAGCGTCATGCGAATGGAATCCCGGAAATCGATGGGATCCGGTACATGCCAACGGTAGGCGGCAATCCGCCCCAGCGACTCGTCCTTCAGAATCAGCCCATGAAAAGGCGCATGGAACGGACCTCGGTCGAAGTACCACCCGGCATTGAAGTAATCCTCTGTGCCGGTACCTTGACCCCGAAAACCACCGTCGACTACGAACGACTCGTCACCCTCCAAGAAATCCAACGAGCCTTCGTAGCTCTCTGCGTTGAGCGACATTCCAACGAAGCGCCCCGACCCGCGTGCATCCAAGACCAGATGAGGTTCTGCACGATCAGTGCGGATGTCACGATTCCACCAGGCGTGAAGTGTTGGCATGTCTCGCGGCATTCCATCGGTCTGCACAATGCCGACCTGATAGTAGAAAGCATCGATCTCCTTGCCAGTGCCATTCTCGACCACGATTCTAGCCCTGCTCCTGAACGGCATCGGCAAATACGAATAGAAACCGCCACTCGAAACGCCAAGCACCGAGCTCGTGAAGTGATGCTTGTCGAACCCGTTGCCGAAGAAGTCGCCGAGAGGCACGCTCACGGACGGGACTTCCTCCCCGTTCCAGTACATCTTGAGCGCTATGCGCCGCAGATAATGTGGGTCGCTGCTGGAGACCGTAATCCAGATTCGGGTGATGACGCCCGGGCCCGCCTCGTCGACTAGTACGCTGCTGTCGCCCGTAGCTATCTCCAGCCTGTCGCGATTGCCACCCGTTGTGTCATAGGAGGAGATCTGGATGAAGCGGCCACGCGGAGCGCGGAACAGATACTCGAGCGGGTCCGCCTCCCGAGTGCAATCACACCCTAGAGCAACGATGGAGCCGGCAACGAGAACGGTCGCTCGCCAAGACACCACAGGCGCACTCATCCACCTCTCCGACTGAGGACCCTCCCGCTCATGGTATCGGTGAACTGACCGTGATCGACTGCCAGGCTGCCGTTAATCAGCACGTACTCGACACCTTCACACAGCTGGTGCGGATCATCGTAAGTCGCGTTGTCACGTAACTGTTCGAGGTCAAACACAACAATGTCGGCGACCCTTCCTGGCATGATCACACCTCGGTCCTGCAACATCATTACACCAGCCGACAGTGACGTCATGCTGCGGACTGCATGTTCGAGGGAAACGACTCCGTCTTCGATGACATACTTGCGTACCTTGCGCGGGAAGGTGCCATACCAGCGCGGGTGCGGCACGCCGCGACCTATCTGAGTGACGTTGCCATCGGACGACGTCATGGTCCAGTTCTGACGCATGAAAGTCGCCACATCCGGGGCATTCATGTTGAACGAAACAACCGACGCTTCCCCAGCACGTAGTAGCTCCATTGCCAGATCAGCCGGATGCATGCCGCGCTCCTCCGCGACAGAAGCGAGCGTGCGACCTTCGATCGACGGATCCGCGGCGTGTCTTTGAAACTGCAGTCGTCCCGCACCGTCTCTACGATCCAGATTTTCAAGGATGTCGTCACGCAACCGGGTCCGTGTGGCAGTAGAATCGAGCCTCGCAACAAGGGCCTCGTTACCGCCCACCTGCGCCCACCGGGGAATAAGCGCCCCGGTAATGCTCGTGCCAGATGCGGTGTATGGGTACTGGTCAGCATAGACTTCCACGCCCTCGGATCTCGCCCGCTCTATCCTGTGCACTATTGCCTGGGAGTAACCCCACACGCGGGGGCCCAGCACCTTGATGTGAGTCACGATACCGGGAAGGCCTGCTTCGCGGGCTACTTGGATCACTTCCTCCACGGCTGCAACAACGCCGATGTTGTAGTCCGCCTCATCCCGAATGTGACTGGTGTAGATGCCGCCGTATTCGGCTACCACCTTCGAAAGCTCGATCACCTCCTCGATCGTGGAGTAGCTACCAGGAGCGTAGTAGAGCCCGCTGGACATGCCGAACGCTCCTGCCTCCATGCCTTCCCGCACGATGCCTCGCATACTTTCGAGTTCCGTCATGCTCGGGTCCCTGTCATCCATGCCTAGCACTGCACCGCGCACACTCCCGTGGGGCACCAACTGCGCAACGTTGACCCCCAATCCGTGCTCGAGTAGATGTTCCCTCTGTCTCACCAGGTCGACCGGCCCGCCTCCGTCCGGATTGATCACCACCGTCGTGATACCTTGAGCCAGCAGCGCGTGGGCGTTGCTCAATTCAGCGGTGGCCAGTCCGCCTCCTGCGTGCGTATGCACATCGATGAACCCAGGCGCCACGTACAGTCCCACTGCGTCAACAACCCGCGATGCTGTGTCTGCGGAGAGATCTCCCACTGCCACAATCCGATCTCCCTCAACGGCTACGTCCGCATAGCGCCAGGGGTTGCCCATACCATCCAGCATGCGTCCACCCCTGATTATCACGTCGTACTGGGCGCGGGATGCGCTCGCCACCAGACTCAACCCAGCCAAACCGGTCAGGATGGCTCGTGACAGATGGTGCCTCATTGGAATCTCCCCGGGTCTTAGATACGTACGTTGTTGCGCCGATGCGTTTCGGCAAGCATAGCAGTGGTCCAAGTACTAGCGCTGCAGGATCACCACCGCCGCTGCCTGAGTGTCGGAATGAGAGAGTGACACTAGGCAACTGGATATTTCAAGTGCTGCAGCGCAAGCCTGCGCCCGATCCAGCAGCTCGAGGCTCGGGCGGCCCTGCCCGTCCAGCACCACCTCCATGTCACGCCACCAAAGAACTTCGTCGGTACCCGCCTGCGAGAAGGCCTTGTACGTAGCTTCCTTCGCCGCAATGCGTGCGGCCACATGACGTGCAGGCACCGCCTTTGACTTACAGTAAGACCTTTCCCCTTCTGACAGCAGTCTTCGCAAGATCCGGTCGCCATGGCGTTCCAGCATCGCCTCGACACGAGCGACGTCGACGAGATCCAGCCCTACAGCAACGACGTTCATTGCCCGAGTATACGCTGCCAAACAGCCTGGAGCCACGCAGGTGCCTCCAAGTATCCCCCAAACACCAGACCAAGCCAGGCTGCAACGGCCAGAGAAGTCACGCCAACCAGCGCGACCGGCCAGACGGGCTTTCGCCATTGCGCAACATCATCCGCCAGCCACCTCCAGCGCTGCTCCTCGCTATCCACTGCCCGCTCCAGAGCAAGCCAGGCAGCCTCCAGTTGCCGCGCTGCGCCTTTCAGTGCGTCCTGCCAGGCATCAACGGCGTCGCGTTCGAGACCGGTCGCGGGCAGCGCTCGCGCGGCAGCCGCATCAAGATTGTCTAGTGCAGGGATTAGATTGGCTCCTGTAGATCCAAGCCTGGCAGCCAATCCGCGCCGCTCCGCGTCACTTAGTCTCAGCTGCTCACGCGCACCGGCTCCCATTCCCACCGCCCGCGCTTCTGCCTCGTTGTGTCGCGCTATGCGGTCCAGCGCTGCCTCGGCGACACTCGCTACGGCCTCATCCCAGGCCTCCTTCCACGCGACCTTTCCCAAGGCGGTCAGTGCGGATGCTCGCTCTTGGTTGGATACCAGTCGACGGGCTTCACCGGCGCTGTCTATGATGCGAGTGGCAAGACGGTACCGTATCTCGTCGAGAGAGATCCAGCCCGACGGGCGTGGGGTGCCCGCAACCAGTTTACCCAGCGATGGACCCAGCTCGGGTATCCTGACAGGAAGCAGTAGTTTCTGACTGCTCATGCGAAGATGGCTTGAATCACTCGCGCGGGATCGGAGAAATCCTCAAACACGGCATATGCCCCAGCATCCCGCAGCGCCTCGACGTCGTAGGGTCCCGTGGCTACAGCAATGGCCCGCGCGCCTATGCCGCGGCCGCACTCCACATCGGCCGGAGTATCTCCCAGAATTACGACCTCCTCGCCGCGCGGGATCCGGCCCATAACCCGCTCTGCGCGCCGCGCTGCAATCAGGGGCAGGTCTCCGCGATCGGTGGCATCAGAACCGTAAGCGGCGACCTTGAACTGGGCTATGTCGATTCCTACCGCAGACAGCTTGAGCTCTGCGCCGGTCTCCAGATTGCCTGTGAGAAGTCCGACGACTGAATCGGTTCGGGAACCAAGCTGATCCAACAGCTCCCGAACTCCGACATAAACCTTGAGATCCCGATTGGGCGTGCCGAGTTCACGCTCCAACAACTCCGTGTATCGATTGCAGATCCGGTCCAGGTGGGCCTCACTCTCTGCCTCCGGATGCTGGACCGCCAACATCAGGTCCCGCACGATCTGGCGGTCTGTCTTTCCTGCAAACGAATACTCATCGATCGGTCCGGTCGTCCCCATTTCATCGATGAGTGCGCGACGGATCGCGGTGCGACCCGCTCCATCTGACCACAAGAGCGTGCCGTCTATGTCAAACAGGACGAGTTTCCGAATCTCCATGATTGGACCTCAACCTCTGCTAGCATCAAGATGGGCGGTGGCACCTATTGACCCCGGGGGCTTCAAGGCCCTGCGACACCCGGAACTGCGTCAGATCCGACCGCCAAGCCAACGGCTCGCTCGACCGCCACCGCCGTGGCTTTTTGGGCCAGCAACTCGACCGCAAGCAGCGAGCTCACCGGAGTGTCTCCGGCGGAAGCGGCGAACACCACGTCGCCATCGAACTCTGTTCCGACCGGTGTGATTCGCTGGGCGAGCGAGTCCATTGCCATCTCGGCCACACCCTGCAGCTGCACCCTCGAGAGCCTGCCATTGGTGCCAACAACAACCAACGTGGTATCAGTACCAGCTTGGGTGAACGACCCACCCGGAATGCCTCCGTCCGACAGGTATTGATGCGCATCGACAAATCCGCTCGCGCTGCGTGCGCCTGCCATGATAGCTCCACTACCATCACGTATGTCCCCGAACGCGTTCACCACCGCAACACACCCAACGACGAGGTCACCTTTCCGCAATGACCAGGTCCCCACACCTCCCTTCATTGCGCCCCCCGGCCCGAGAGCTTTACCAACGGTTGCCCCGGTGCCCACACCAACAGAGCCCTCCTCCACCTCTGGCCCGGCAGACTCGCAGGCTCGATAGCCGTCGTCTGCGCTAGGCCACACAGCATCGCCGTACGACAAATCGAATATCACAGCGGCCGGAACGATGGGGATCACCCCCACACCTACCTGAAACCCCCACCCGCGTTCGGCCAACCAGCGCATCACACCATCTGCAGCACCCAAACCGAAAGCGGACCCACCTGTCAGCAGAATCGCATTTATGGTCGGCACCAAATGGCGGGGAGACAAGGCACCCAGCTCGCGGGTCCCGGTTGCGCGGCCCCGCACGTGCACCGCCGCTTGCATCCCTTCAGCCGGCCCGAGGACGACCGTGCATCCTGTACAAGTCCGGGAATCGGTAGCATGACCGACGAGGATACCGTTGATGTCGGCGATCGAGGGCACCGTACTACGCGGGTTCAGGAGGGAAGTCCGATACCGCCGTCAGCCTTACTCGTTGTCCCCCTGGACTCCCTGCGCGGGTGTCTGACTGGCTTCGCACTGCTTGCACAGAGTCACTCCACGAATCGAACATATCACACAGATGAACGTACCGCAGTTGCCGCAGGGGTAGCCCTCCGACGCACGTTCTTCATTGCCGCAGGAGCGACAGATCATTCCATCACGTTCACTCCCCACTGACGCCTCCTTTGGCCCTACGCAATGTCCTACTTCAATTCAGATTGCTGGGCCCCACTTTGCCGATTGAGGCGGCCGGTCAGAGGCAGGATCACACTGATACCTCCAGCGATCACCTCCGCGGTAAACGGGGTCACGCCGGCCGGCTCACCATCGAGTTCCACAGGTCGGGGCACATCACTCTCAACCAAGATGCGCGAACCCCTTATGTGCTTCACCCGACCGCTTCGATCGGTCTGCCCAGTAGCAAGTTGCCACAGGACAGCTGCACTGTCCAACACACCGTTTGCGTTCAGCACCACGACATCCAATAACCCGTCGTTGGGTACGATGCCGGGCCTCAACCGCAAGAACGGCGGCACGATCTCTCCGCAGTTGGCCACCAACACCGATACAGCCTCGACCTCGAAGCTCGCACCATCAACTGTCACATGATAGGGAACCGCCTCGAGCGCACCCAACATGTCCCACGCCTGCACGACGTAGGCACCCATTCCCCAGCGCCGCTTTGCCCGGCCCGTGGTGGCTGCCATCCACTCTGCATCAAACCCCGCTCCACACGTTACGGTGAAATGCCTGACACCTTCGCTATCAGTGAGCCGCCCTAGGTCAATGGACGTTGGAACACCCTCGACAATGGCCTGAGCTGCGCGCCTTGGGTTGCGTGGCAACCTCAGGTTCCCAGCGAGGAGATTCCCGGTTCCACCTGGAATTAGGCCCAATGGTATCTGGCATCCCACTGTACCGGCGACCGCCTGCACCGTGCCATCACCCCCGTAGATCGCGATTGCATCAGCACCCGTCGCGACAGCTTGCTCTGCTATCTCCGAAGCATGGTTGGGATGGCTCGTGCCCGTCTCGTCAATCGCCCATCCCGCATTTGTGAACACCCGGCGAATGGACTGGACTACTCCCGCGTCGGTTCGGGAGGCGGACGGATTGTGGATCAACACGACATGAGGCATCAGTAGCGCTTTTCCCAGAATACATCGACCCCCAACTGGTACTTCTCCGGAAGCTGCTGCGGTGAGTAAGCGGAGCAACTCTGCACCGGATCTCTACTCAGCAGGACCAACCACTCGCGGCCCAGCCGATACTCGAGGCTGGCCCCGACACGAAGTGCCTCGATCTCATATAGCTCGCCGTGTCTGCAGAACCGTGGGTTGACGGTTACAAACCACTTCTCTCCTAACCTCTTGCCCACGGCGAAGTCAACCCCGTAAACACCGGTCCCTAGCCCTGTGGGTGATATCTGTAGGTAATCCAGCGGCACCTGTAGATCGGATATCAGCGAGTACTCTAGCTGCCCGGAGACCGCCCCAAGAAACTGATTGAGACCCTGTTCGGCTAGACGTTGGTCGGCCAAATTGCCAGTCCCTCTGAACTCCGCGACGCTCGGCGCCCCAAAGAACAAATACGAGAGTATCTCTGCCTCTGGTATCGGCGGATTGATGTCGCTCGAGAAAGTCAGACGAGGTTCATAGACGGTGCCGCCAATATGAACCATCACAGTGACCTCTTCCCCACGAACGCTGCGCAGTCTGTGGCGGGCTTCAATATCGATCGCCGCGTTCAGATCGGGAGTGCCGAGATATCTGACCTCACCACGCGCTACCGTAAATTCGCGTGTTGCCACCAACTGAACCAGCGACGGCCCAGGTGTGACCCTGTAGACACCGCGCGGCGTCTGCAATTCACCATTGAGACTGTATTGCCGCCGTACCTTGTTCACGGTCACGTCACCCATCAACTGGATATTTGCTTCGCTCGATCGCATCCAGACATCAGGGCCCATCTGCAACCGCAAGCTGTCCACTCGTAGCGAATCCAAGAACCGATTCTGAAACGCTACACCCAGGCCCTCCTGCCTGATCAGCAGCGGGTCGACGAAAGCGCTGTAGAGCGTGTCCTCTATGTTGATGAGCTCCTTGTTGATCAGGTCGGCGAAGTGCAGCACGCCGCTCGTCACGGTCCCCTCCCCTGTAGCCCTAGCCTTGAATACGGGCCCAGTCAATTCTAGAATCCCCGTGGCAGTGACTGTGAGAAAGTCGCGCAGGTCGACGCCTCGGAACTCGTTTGCGGAGACACGCAGGTTTAGAACCGGCCGGCTCAACTCCTCCAGCCGTACGTATCCACTGACTTCCGCGCTGCCCGGCCCGCTGTTAATGGCGAGCCGCTCGATCGCAATGGTGTCGCTTGACAAACGGAAAGACCCATTCACGTTCTCATGCCGCACACCGATGCCGGGGTAGGTGGCCGACCCATTCTCAATTGCCAGCCGACCTGTTAGCTGCGGCTCGTCCCATGTACCGGTCAACCCGAAGTCGGCATCGAGGGTCCCTCCCGACTCACGGACAATGGGAGTAACGGCATCGAGGAACGACAGGTCGACACCGTCGGCCACGGCTTGGACCGAGATCGGGTCCGGCAACGCTCGCCTTGCCACTTCGCGAAGCGAAAGATCGAGCGGTAGCCGAACGGCGATGTTGAGAATCTCCTCCCCGGTTCTCAGCAGCCTCACGTCTCCAACAACACGCCCATCCTCGTATCCCAGAGTACCTAGCATTTGGGGAGCCTGAAACCGACCGACCCTGCCATTCACAAGTCCGACCGATAGTTCCATGACTGGATCGTCGCGGGTACCAGACAAGGCAAATGTCGCTCCGAGATCGCCGCTAACGTTCCGGTAATTGAGCTGCTGCAGGATCCAAACGTCGTCGAGCGGTAGTGCCTGGATCGATGCGGTCAGGCTTCCCGCTCCAGAGAACGGCAGCCTGCCGTCCACCTCAATCCTACCCGCACCTATATCGCTGGCGATCACGACCCGGCTGAGATCCAGACCACTGTCGCCAAGCTGGACGACCGAGGTCGTGTCGACGAACCAGGCACCGCTCGCCAGCAGGAAGCCCATCAACTCGATCGGTATTGAGCGCCTGGAGTCATCTTTGATGATTTGTCCTCTTGCTATCCATGCGCCTAGTCCGTCGGCACCGAAGCGACTGCGCGCAAACCAACGGAGTGAATCGGCAGGCCCTGCGACGTTCAACTCCAGATCGGCAAACTCCCAACGCCCCAGCTCCAGTGAGTCGATCGACCCTGTCAATCGCAGTTGATTCGAAGAGTTGTTCCACTGAGCCTCGGCATGAAGTCGAGATGTGTGCAGCCCACCACGATCTAGCTGGCGCACGTCGACCGTCCCGGATGCCACGTATTTCTCAAGTGTGCCGTCTACGTCCACGGCTAGTTCGATCGATCCCCATGGCTGGCCGATTTCCTGGTACTCGGCACCGAGCGGTCCAAACAGGTCCTCGAGCAGGGGCTCGATAGCAGCCATTGAGTCGTTCGCTGCACTCAGCGTTATCGTGCCCGGGAGCCCTTCTGCGATGCCGATCTGCCCCCCGCCGGTCATCCGTAGGTGTCTGCCCCAAACCTCGAGCGTGTCGAGCCGAATCGCACTATCGGCAACCACCATGGCGACTGAGACGCTGTCCACCCGTACTCCCTCCATGGACGACGCCCTGATGACTGCATTTGCTTGAGCCCACGAGCCAGCGAGCGAATCCAGCAGGCCTCCGCCGCGCAGTCTCCCAAACAGCTGTGTCCGTGGCAGGCCCGGGTTGATGCGCTCGAGATCCAGGCGAGATACCCTCAGGTCCAACTCGCTGAACCCTTTGCTATACGGCAGCAAACGTGTCACACCCTCGGCGAATACGGCTCCCGCTGGACCCTCGAGATTCGCCTCCAACTGCGCGGAATCGAGATAGCCCTCCAGCACAATTCGGCCTGAGAAGGCACCGGTGACTTCCCTCAACTGTGGATAGCTCGTGTGCAGGCCGTCTAAGCTCAGTGAGTCGAACAGCAGATCCGACCACACGCCGAGAGTGTCTCGCAGAGCGTCTATTCGGACAACTCCGCGCGCATGGGTCGGTGGCAGCGGAGCGTCCTCGTGCCGCAGTTCGCCAGCGTACTCCACCTCCAGCCAGGGACCATTCAGCACCCCAGAACCCGCGATTCGTCCCTTGAGGTCAACTGCTTCCAGAATCCGCCTCACGGTCCGTAGATCGAAATCCGCGACATCCACTACGTAGTCGCGGAACACGATATCTCCCGGCACTCCCACGGCAATGCTGCCACTGCCGTCGAATCTATTCACGGGCCATCCGTCCACCACCGAATCCCTGAAGACAACATCCAGGCCCAATGTCATATCGTTCTTAGGTCCGTCCGACTCAAACGTGCCCGT
>JBDHHP010000022.1:0-38924 GCA_039589275.1 Gemmatimonadota bacterium
CATGCGAAGCGCACGCCAAGGACTTGTCAGGCGATCTTGACACGATTGCTCCCGGGCGAAGCACCAGTCGACGTCGCGCTACCTGTCCCTCGGCAGGAAATCGCTGATCAGCCAGAGTTCCGGATCACCTCCCGCGCCAGCGCTGAAGACTATCTTCTCGCCGTCGGGTGACCAGTCGATGTGCACCTCCTCACTTTCCCTCGTGAGCACGCCGGTCAGGATTTCGGTGGACTGCCCACCGCCATCCAGGTCTACTACCCAGATGCTTCCAGGGGCGGTGTAGGCGATCTTCTGGCCATCAGGGGACCAAGCGAGCTCCGTGTGGTTGTCGACCCTTGGTACTTCAGTTAGGACCCGGGGCTCCCCGCCTCCGAGGGGGAGAAGGTTGAGTGTCCTGCCGTTGGTGAAATAGGCTATCCATCGCCCGTCCGGTGAATACCGGATCGTAGCCCAGGCTATTCTGTGGTCGTCGGTGGTGAGTTGCTGCGTCTCTCCACCCGTGGCAGACACCGCATGGATGTTGGCCACGTACTCCTCCTCGGCTACCTCACGGTACCTCAGGAATGCCACAGCACTGCCATCGGGCGACCAACACGGGAACCGATCCTGTATCGGGGCTGCCGTGAGCTGGGTCGGCTCCCCTCCCTCAACCGGGATTGTCCAGATGTTCCCGAGGGTGGGGACCTCCTCACGGTAACCAAAGAATACGACGGAGCTTCCATCCGGAGAGAGCCCGTAGCCGCCGCCCGGCATAGCCGGCACCACTCGAGGCTCAGCATCTATGCGCAACCGGGTGACATCTCCTCCTTCCGAGGGTACCCAGGAGATTCGTGTATACCATTGTCCGTCCGGTTCCCGATATGATGAGTTGAAGACGATTCTGCTCCCGTCTGGAGACCACCTGGGATGCCATGCGTAGGACAACTCTGGAGTGATCTGAGTCGCCTGCCCGCCCGTCGCAGGTACGGTGTATATGGCCGCTGTACGCGGGTTGTTCAGGAAGACCCCGATCTCGTTGTCAGCGGTCCATCCGGAAAGCATGACCGTGTTCACGAGAGGGAGGCCGATCTTCACCGGAGTCCCTGTCACCACGCCGTCACCCGACAGCGGAACCACCCACACCTCGTTGCTGCCGCTTCCTGGTCCCGTCAGGTAACTGAACGCAAGGTGTCGACCGTCGGGTGACCAGACAGGGCTCCTCGCCAATCCCGAAACGTCGCTGATCCTGGCGGGCGTGCCTCCGTCTTGGGGAACGACCCATACCTGCCAGTCCTGGCTCCTTGGGCCAGGGATCGCGTTGACATATGCGATCAGATTGCCATCCGGGGAGAATGCCGGCTGCCCGCTCCAACCGACGCCACTGCGAGTCAGACGGGTCGGCGTGCCACCCTCGACGGGTACCGTGTAAACGTCGGTTGGAGGTCGCTCAGATACTACCTCTGGAGCTTCCCGGTCCGCCGCGGAGAAGGCTAGGGTCGACCCGTCCGGTGAAAGACTGAGACGGAACTGGGAGTAGTGTACGAAGGGGCTCCGCTCCACTGGGACCTCGACCGGAACGCCACCGGCAGAGGGGACAACGTACATCTCATTACGCTCCCCCGCAGAGGCGTTGAAGGCGATCCACCGGCCGTCGGCCGACCAGCTGGCGACGTTCCCGCCATTCCACGCCTCTATCGGCTCAGTCAGTCGCACCGGCTCACCTGCGATGTACGGGTCGACATTTCCGTGTGTTGGAACCAGCCACAGGCTGCCACCAGAAACAAATGCGAGGGTGGTCCCATCCGGTGACAGCACTCCGTTCTGCGGCTTGCTGGCGATCTCGATCTTCCTGAACGTCGGTCTACGACTGAGCTCTGCCAGTTCCTCGGTGAGGCTGGCCAGCCGCTCTTGCGCCGCGGCGACCGCATCGCGCTGGTCGGGGAAGTTGTCGACCACGTTGCGGTAGGCTTGGCGCGCCTCCGTGAGACCGAGCTTCTCGAGACACATTCCGATATGCAGTTGTGCCTGCGCCGCTACATCCCGAGCGGCCGTGTGTGTCTCGACCAATTCAGTGTAGAGCTGTATCGCCCGCTCCAGATCGCCCTCCACCTGCTCGACGTGCATTGCCTGTTGCAACGCTACCCCAGCTTCGCGCTGCTGCGCGACGGCAGGCTGCGTCGTCACGAACGCAACCACCGCTAGAGTGAGCAACAGAGATCCGATTCTCTTGCACGGCATTCCGGTACCCTCTTGATGCGGATTCAACGCGAAGGTAGGGTGGCGAAGATCTACCAGGATCGCCGAGTTGCGGTGAGAATGCGAAGCGTCCGCAAAGGGTGTGTCACGATCTTTTGACACAGCCAGTCACCCGTCAAACCGGTATCCGACGCCGCGGATTCCCACGATGAACACGGGTTCCGCCGGACTCGATTCGACCTTTTGCCGCAGGTTTGCCACGTGGGTATCCACCACACGCGGCGTGATCGCCGTTCCCTCACCCCACACCTGATCCGTGATCTCCTGGCGGCTCAGCACTCGGCCTCGGTTGCGCACGAACACGGAGAGCAGCTTGAGTTCGGTTGGCGTCACAGGTATGACGCTATTCGCTCGACGCAGCTCGAATCGGGCGAAGTCGACCTCCACGTCGCCGAACCGATACGCGTCGGGCGTGTCGTTCGACGTGCGGCGCAACACCGCTTTGATGCGCGCGCGTAGCTCGGCCGGACTGAACGGCTTTGTGACATAGTCGTCGGCGCCCACCTCGAGGCCGAGTACCTTCTCGGCATCGTGCGTCTTGGCGGTGAGCATGATGATCGGGATCTTGGAACCGCCTCGTCGTAGCTCGCGGCAAACCTCGAAGCCGTCTTTCCTGGGCAGCATGACGTCGAGCAACACCAGGTCGAAGTCGCCGGCACGGGCGCGCGCCGTTCCTGCAGCCCCATCCTCGACGATCTCGACCTCGTAGCCCTCGAGCGTCAAGTCGTCTTCGAGTCCCAAGGCTATCGCCGGATCGTCTTCTACCACCAGAATGCGGGTCATCGGTTACTCCTCGACCGGAAGCAAAATCGTGAACGTGCTACCGCTGCCCGGTTCACTCTCGACTGTCACGCTCCCGTCGTGCGCCTCCACGATGTGCTTCACCATCGCCAGCCCGATACCGGTCCCCTTGGCGCCTCTTCCGTCTGACGAGGTGCCGCGGATGAACTTCTGGAAGACGGCCTCGTGCTCTGCTTCGGGAATCCCGACGCCCTCGTCGCGCACCGCGATCGCCACAAGATCGTGATCCTGCCACACGCTCACCCGAACTGGCTTGCGGTCCGCCGAGTACTTGACGGCGTTATCCAGCAGATTCCACACGGCGCGTCCAAGGGCCTCCGAGTCGGCTCGTACATCCGGCGTGTCGGGATCGGCGCTCAGCTCGACCTGGTCACCGTCGTCGCCGCGCTCGGTCTTGAACTCCTCCACTACCCTCGCCACCAGATCGCTCGGCACCACCCGATCCCAGCTGAACTCCAACGCACCTGCTTCCATCCTCCCGAAGTCCAGCAGCCCCTCGACCAGGCGATGTAGTCGTCCGGTCTCTTTTTCCATTATCTCGTAGTACCGCGCGCGTCGCTCGTCGGACGCCACGCGGCCACTCGACAGCAGTTCGGCGAGCTGCCTGAGAGACGTGAGCGGGGTGCGGAACTCGTGCGAGACCGCGGCAACGAAGTCGGACTGAAGCCGCGCGACCTTCAGCTCACGGTTCACGCCGCGCATGACCGCGTACAACCCCACCATGACGAACAGCGCCAGCGTAAGCAGGCCGAGCAACATCAAGCGTCGACGTTCTCGAAGCTCGGTGAAGTCGCCCAGCGGATCCGCGCTGGTCACGTGCAGTGTCCACGGCAACCGCGTGTCCGCTACGGTGCGCGTTACCAGAAGTTCCGGATCGGATCCGACCGGCGCCGTGAGCGCTCTGCCACTCATGTCGGAGAAGGCGACGTGAACGCGCTGTTCCTCCAGTGTCGATTCGAGCGAGCCAATCCAGTCCTCGGCGAGACAAGTCGCGCCACCCACGAGTGCTGCAATCACTTCTTCGGAATCGTGCCACACGACCAGGGCTGGATTCTCGTCGAGCCACAACAGCTCGTGGCCATCACCTCCCAGCGCGTCCTGTCGGTTCCACAGCCACTCGGCTCCGGCTGCGAGTGCCCGCTTATCAGACGTCGCCGTCGCATCGGATTCCCGCGCGCATTCGCTCCAGCTACACACGTCGTTTGAGTAGAACTCGTATTGCGCGCGGGTGAGTCGCCAACCCCCGCTATTAAGGTCGCGGTCCAGTGCTTTTGCTTCACGTCGCAGTTCGTCGGTGCGTGATAGCTGTTCCAGGACTGACAGGCGCGCGTGTCGCGCTAGCAATTCTGCCGGTAGGCCTCCCACCGATGTGGGGCCGAGTGTGGCCAGTTGCTGGTACGCATCAAGCGCGGCATCCAAGCGCTCGGCTTTGCGTTCGGTTCTCGCGAGCCGCAGCAAGGCACCGGCTCGAACGGCCGAATCGGAGGATTGCGCGACCCTGCGGTAGACTCGCGCCGCGGCACTGAGATCCTGACGGCGGAACTCGAGCGCCTCGCCACTCGCGAATACATCTGCGTCCGGCTCCGGTGCAGGTGGTGCGCCGGGGTAGTACAGGAGACGTCCGCCCGGGAAGGCGGCCAGTTTGTCCTGGTGGATGACGAGCACGACAGCGTCTTGCGAGAACTGTGCGGCCAGAGCTTCAGCTGCGTCCGAGCGATTGGGAGAGGGAGAAGCGGAGAGGCTGACCAGTCGGTTCTCTATCCGACTTAGCTCACCGGTCAGCTCAGCCGCCACGACGTCGGCCGCGTGTTGTAGCCGAACTTGAACGCGCTGCCGTTCCAGGGCCCGATCCTGCTGAAACAAGCGCCATCCCAACCAGGCCAGCGCAGACATCAGGATCAGCGCTATACCGAGGAACGAGACCACCAAGTGGCGTGGAGGCCGCAACCAGTCGCTGACCGCCATGAGTTTCCCTGTGAGGGAGCCTTCTAAGTATTGGGTCCGGTCAAAGACCGCGCCAGCGGACGACGGTTAAGTGACGGACGGGGTTTTGTCAGGAGTTCTTGACAGCAACACGTAAGGTGTCGCAGTGGTACCGCTTGCGTCGCTGGGATTCCGGACAATAGATTTGACTAGTCTGACTAGTTTAATTATTCTTTCTCCATGAGGCTCGAGTACTCCACCTACGATGCCAAGGCCCGGTTCTCTGAGATCCTGCGCAAGGTGCGCGAAGGCAAAGTCGTCACCATTTCGTACCACGGCCGGCCCGTTGCGGAAGTGCGGCCGATCGAGCACGGCGGCAAGGGTTTGGAAGAGCACCTGCGCCGGCTAGAAGACCGCGGCACCGTCGTGCGTTCCGGAGAGCCGCGTGGCAAACTGAGCCCCATGGTGCGGAAGCGCGGAGCGTTGAATCGGTTCCTGCGCGAGCGCGGTGAATGAACGTCGCATACGTCGATACGTCTGCGCTGGTGGCGATCGTCTTTGGAGAACCGGGGGCGACAGCGACCATTCGGCAGCTCGACACGTTTGACGAACTGTTTTCGTCAAACCTCTTGGAAGCGGAGCTCAAGGCCAGCCTTGTGCGAGAGCGAGTATCAGTCGATCTAGAATTCCTGAGTTGGATTAGCTGGGTGATGCCGGATCGACCGCTTTCCGGCGAGTACGGTAGGGCACTGGCAGCCGGATACTTGCGCGGCGCCGACCTCTGGCACTTGGCATGTGCCCTGTACCTGGCGGACGATCCAAAAGCGGTCTCGTTCGTCACGTTGGACAAACAGCAACGAGTTGTTGCGAGCAAGCTTGGGTTCAAAGTGAGGGCGCCGGGCTGATCTCGTCCGGCCGGAGATCTACCTCTCCAGATCTCGCGACAACAGATCCGTGGAGCAACACGGCATCCCGTCTTCCTCGCTGAGTTATCCCAGGCAGTCAGATTATGGACGCAGCTATTCCGTTTTCGGACACAAAAGGAACCGAACCCGAGCCGGGAGGGCGCAGGTGCGACGCCGGTGCTTGTACTGAACAACTGCCGTCGCATCTGCCAGCTAGCCCAACTCAACCCGCCGCCAGGCTCGCGCCGGCGGCGCGTTCACTGCGGCCTGTAGACCTCCGCCTGGTTCCCCTCATCGAGGTCATCCGCCGAATTCGCCGCACAAACGATCTTCACCTCGTGAGGTGCGTAGATACCCAGCGTGAAGAAGGACACAAGACCATTGAGGAAACTTTGCTGGGTCTCGACCCGCGCCCAGGGGCCACCGCATGCGCCGGTCGCATCCACCTTTGCGGGCACTAGGCCAACAAACCAAGCAGACTCCCAACCCTCGTCGTAGGCCGTGGGGCCTGGCGTCAGGCCGGTGTCGACGATGCTGTGATAGCAGGCGCTGGACGCCAACAAGAGCGGGATCAGAGCCAGGCACGCCATCGCGTTCTTCGTTCTTCCACGCATCTGATCCTCCCTTAGTTCTGTCTCTCTGGAGAGACAGGCTGTTGGCCGGTTTCGGTGGTCTCTGCTGCGGCGCCATCATCTGCGGCATCGTTGTCTGCCCTCGACCTGGCGCAGACAACCCGCACGTCCATTGGCGAGATGATCCCGAACGTCATCGCTTCGACAACTCCGTTCAGGAAGCTCTGCTTGGTCTCGACCCGGGCCCAACGGCCGCCGCAGTAATCTCTGGCGTCGACCTTGGCCGGGTAGATGGCGCTGGCGTAGGCCATGTTCCATTCCTCGTGATGGACTTGGGCTGCGGGCTCGAGACCGGAGTCGATGATCACGCGATGGCACGCAGTGGACCCGACCAGCGCTAGCGCCACGAGACTCAGGGCCGCCCAGCGGATCGTGGTTTGGTACTGCATAGGCCCTCCAGTAAAACAGTTGGTGGTGCCGTTAGGTACGTTGCATACGCACACGGGCAATTGGCATGCCTTCGACAACGTCGGATGCAAGTTATTGAAAACCAACGGTTTATACGATTCGGCCATGAATCACAGCTCAGGATTCGTCCTAAGAGATGGACAGTGCTGGCTGCTGTGTGGGGCGGTAGGGTGGTAGGGCGGTAGGTACCCACCGCCCCACCCATCCGCCGACCGCGTGTTCAGCCTTCCTGTGGTAGGACCACCGTCGCCGGCACCGCGTGCTCGCCCGTATCTCCCCTCCGCTGCCTGATGCTGGCGGCCGAGAACCGGTCCAGCTTGGTGTAGATGACCGGGATCAAGAACAGCGTGAACAGCGCAGCTACCAAGACGCCGCCGATCGTGACTATCGCCATCGGAATCCGATAGAAGGATCCAGCGCCCGAACCCATCGCCTGTGGCAGTAGGGCGATCGCGATCGCCACGTTGGTCATGATGATCGGCCGCAACCGAACGGGTGCCGCCTCAAGCAGTGCCTCGATTGCGGCTTTGCCTTTTTCGCGCAGCTGATGCGTATAGTCCAGAATCAGGATCGCGTTGTTTACGACGATACCCACCAACATGATCAACGCCATCATGCTGAAGATGTTGAGCGAACTGCGAGCGAGAAACAGGGCCAACACAGCGCCCACGAAGCCGAGCGGTAGGGTCAACATGATGGTGATGGGGTGCACATACGATTCGAGTATCATCGCCAGCACGATGTAGGTGAGGACAATGGCGATGACCAGGGCCTTAAGCATCTCGATGAGCGATTCCTGGAAGATCTCGAACTCACCGGTGATTTCGTAGCCGTAGCCCGGTGGGAATCCCATGCCATCGAGTCCCAACTGGATCTCCTGGGCGAGTGCCGCGAGATTGCCACTAGCGATGAACGCGTCTATCTGAACGGTGCGTTGCTTCTCATCCCGCTGGATGGTGGTCTCGCCACCTTGCTCCGTTATTGTCCCCAGTGCGCTGATCGGAACCATGCCGTTCGGAGTATGTACCTGCATTGAGCCCAACTCGCTCACGCGGTTTCGCGAGTCTTCCGTCAGCCGCACCCGGATGTCCCGTTCATCTCCTGCTTCTCGATAGACACCAGGTATCATTCCCTCGATGGAGGCTCGCAACGAGCCGCCCACGGCGCCCATGGTGAGTCCGTGCTCGGAGAGCACCTCTCGCTGCGGCTCGAACAGGATTTCGCGCCGAGGGTCGTCGATACTGTTGCGAACGTCCACTAGACCGGGGATGGCCGCCACCACATCTGTGGCTTCGCTGGCCAGGTCCTCGAGCCGAGTTCGCTCGGGTCCCTTGATCAGAATCTGCAGCGGGGCGTCGCCTCCACCGGGTCCGCTGGACTGTGTTAGCGTCACCGTGACGTCGGCATCGGGGATCATTGCCATCGTCTCTCGGATCCTGGGGAATATCGCTTGAGTTGGCTGGTCCGACTCCACCGTGACTTGGAGCCGGGCGACGTTCACATCTCCCGCGGACCCACCCATGAAAGCCCCCGAAGCACCACCGATCTGAGTCAGGATCGATGTTATCTCGGGGAAGTCTCGCAGGGCAGCCTCTGCAGCCTCCGCGGTTCTCGATGTCCGATCCGGTGGTGTTCCTGGGGGCAATTCGAGTGAGACTAGAGCCAGTCCTTCGTCCTGTTGCGGCATGAACTCGCCTCCGACGAAAGCACCCTGGACCAGCATTGCGAGTACAACTAGAAAGCCGGTGCCGCCGATTACCGACCATCCGTGTCGCGGTGTAGCCAAGACCCAAGCCAGCGCGCGGCGATAATCCTGCTCTAATCCCGCATAGGCGTTGTCAAACGCTCGCCAGAAACCCGCCAGGATCCCCTCAGTCTCCTCGTGCTTCGTCTCATAGGTTCTCAGCACCTTCGCCGCCAGCATTGGCGTGAGTGTGAAGGAGATCAAGACGGAGAACAACGTCGCGAATACCACCGTCAATCCGAACTGGATGAAGAACTGTCCGATGATCCCCTGCATGAATGCAATGGGAGTGAACACCACGACGTTGGTGAGAGCCGACGCGGCTACCGCAATTGCGACTTCGGTGGTGCCGACTTCTGCCGCCTTCTTAGGGGATTCGCCCTGATCAAGATGCCGGTAGACGCTTTCCAGTACCACAATGGTGTTGGTGACCAGGATCCCGACCGTGATGCCCAGCGCCATCAACGTCATGATGTTGATGGTGAATCCCGCCTGGTCGATGGCGAGGAAAGTGGCGACGATCGTTGCCGGCATTGCCACTGCGGCTACAACTGTTCCCCGCCATGAGTGGAGGAACAGGAACAACACCAGTGTGGTGAGCGCTATGCCAATCAGGATGTTCCTGAAGATGTCCTGCACCGCGTCTCTGATGAACTCGCTCGCGTCACGAGCGATCTCCATCGTCGCTCCAGGTGGCAATTGAGCGCGCAGCTCGTCCACCGCCTCGAATACTCCTGCCGCGGTGGCAACGGTGTTTGCATCGGACTGCTTCGATACGGACAGGCTCAGTGTCTGCTGTCCGTTGTAGCGCGCAATCTCTCGCACGTCGGCAAAGCCCTCTCGGACCGTTGCCACCTCTGCCAACCGAATCCTGCCACCCTCTGGTAGGAACAGTGGCAACGCCTCCAGATCAGATAGCGATCCATACTCGCCAACCACTCGTATCGAGAACTCGGCGTCGGGCTCGGTCACCCGTCCGGCCGGGATGTTCATGTTCTCACTGCCGACCATCGCTGCGACGTCAATGATGGACAGTCCATACGCGCGAAGGCGGTCGGGATGGACCAACACCGCCACTTCTCGCTCGCGACCTCCCGTCATCGATACCGACGCGACCCCCGCCACCCTCGCTAGCCGCTCGCTCACAACGTCGTCAGCGAAGTCCGTGAGGGCCTCTAAGGCCTGCGGCCCGGAGATGGTCACGTCCATGATCGGCATCGCATTGATGTCGAGTTTGAGAATGGTCGGCGCCTCGGCGTCCGAGGGTAGTGTTGCCCGTATGGCGTCCACCTTGTCCTTTACGTCGATCGCAGCCAGGTCTGCCTCTACGTCGTAGTCGAACTCGACCAAGACCGTGGACACATTCTCTTGGGAGAACGAGATGAGGGACTCGAGGTTGGCGATTGTCGAGATGACGTCTTCGATCGGTTCCGTTATCTCGGTTTCGACCTCCTCTGGGCCGGCGCCGGGGTAGACGGTGGTAACCGTGATGAAGGGGAAGTCAACGCCGGGAAACAGGTCCAGCGCTATGGCAAGATAACTGAAGCCGCCCAAGAATACGCACACCGCCACCAGCATGCTGGTGAGGACGGGGCGCGTGACCGCAAGGTGAGCGAAGAATCGAAACATAGGTCACCTTCCCTCAACTACCCGAGTCTGTACGCCATCTGAAAGGAGAGAGGCTCCAGCCACCACGACTCGCTCGCCCTGAGACAGTCCGCCGAGTACTTGCACGCTTTCGTCACCCATCAATCCGACCGTAACAGCCCTCAGTCGAGCCACCTGTTCTGAATCGATCACCCAGACCGCCCCGCCTCGGACGGCCGTCCGCGGTACAAGCAGAGCCGAGTCCAGACGACCCACTTCGACTTGAGTTGTGACTAGCGCGCCGGGGACCACGGTTTGCCTGCCCGAACCAGGCGAGCCTCGGCCCGTGAAAGTGAGTTCCACCTCCAAGAGGCGGGTATCCGGATCCGCTTGGAGAGCGATGCGGGAGACCTCTCCTTCCATCTCATGTCCGGGCATACCCACGCGCTGTCCGAGTGCCAGTTCCTGTGCCTGCCCTGGGCTCACCTGTAACAGCACTTGTATGCGAGAGAGGTCGGACACGCGCACCAAAGGGTCGCCGGGCGAAGGAACGCTGCCTCGGGTCTCCAGTATGTCGGTGACTAACCCGGATATTGGGCTTGTGAGCACAACCGATCTGCGAGCCGCTTCGAGGTTGGCTTCTGCCACCGCCAGCCCAGTGACGGCGTTGTCCCAGTCCTGATCGCTAATGGCGCCACTTTCTTTGAGAGGACGCAACCGTTCTACGTTCCGCTCAGCTTGCTCCCACGCGGCTTGTGCCTGTCGCACGGACGCCAACGATCCTTCGCTGGATTGTCGTAGCAGAACCGACCCCGTGCGAACCCGTTGACCAACGCGCACGGGAATATCCAGGATCTCGTCCGCGGTCTTCGCCCGGACCGTGGCACTCCGGATGCCTCGTAGGGTACCCGTGAACTCGCGCTGCACGACAAGCGGGCCGAATTCAGCAGCCACGACCTCGACCGGGATGCCGGACTGTTGCCGAATCTGCTGGACGTCTGGTGCCGGCTCCGTACCAGCAGATGCCTGAATGACTCTGACAATTACGAGGACCAGTAAGGCCAGGCTGATTGCTCCAATTACGATGCGCTTTGTCATGGAAGCCTCAATAGCTGTAGCCGCCCGCCGCTCAGGCGTTCCAGGTGGGCCAAGGCTCTGAAGTAGTCGTGTCGTGCTTGCACCTCGTTTACTCGGGCTTGGTCGAGTAGGAGAGCCGCGTCAGATACTTCCAACTGGGTCGAAAGTCCGTTTGAGAACCGTACCTCGGCGAGCTGGAGAGTGCGTTCCGCCAATGCCGTAGTCTCATGTCGGGCCTCGATCTGTGCCCGGGCCGTCTCGTACTCGGCCAGCGCCGCCGCAAGCTCTACCTCCAGGCCTTCCCGCAGCTGGGTCTCCTGCACGTGGGCTTGCCGCAGCAGGGCCTGCGCCTCAGCGATCTGGCCCCGCGTGCGAAAGCCGTCGAAGGGGTTCCAGCTCACAGCTAGGGATACGCTCCAGTCCTCCCGCCACTGGTCGAGTCCAGGCGGTGCCGCGGTCTCCGGGAATGCTTGGAACCCGAGGTTGCCCAACAGCCTCAGCGATGGGAGCCGCTGCGCGCGATAGATCTTGATTGCAGCCTCGCGCATCTGAACCGTTTCATTGGCAGCCTGCAGCACGGGTCTCTGTAGAATTAGGCTGCGGAGTGCCGACTCATCCACGTCGACCATGTCCGGATCGAGTCCGGTAATGAGAGCCAGCGGCTGGTCGGCAGGCAGATTCACCAGGCGCTTGAGTTCCAGGATTGCCAAGTCTACCGCGTTCTCAGCCTGAACCACCGCAGGATCCCGGTTCTCTAGATCCACCTGCGCCCTGAGTAGGTCGAACTCCGACGTGGTCCCGGCCTGATAGAACGACTCAACTTGGCTTAGGTGAGCTTCGGCGACGCCGCGACTCGCCAACGCGATGTCGCTGAGTTGATGCGCCAGAACGGCGTTGAGATATGCTGTGCGCACTTGGAGAGTCAGGTCGGCTTCGACCTCATCCAACTGATTGAACGCCGCCGAGCGGAACAGGGTTGCGGCGCGCCGGGCTGCACCTACACTGCCGCCAGCCCACAGGAGCTGAGACAGCTGAAACGTGGCGATGTAGTTGTTGGGCCGACCGAACGGGAGATCCTCGAACAACTCCCCGAAATCCGTACCCGTCGTGTCATCCGATGGTGGGCCTCCGCCGATGTCGTCGAAGATCGTCTTTATCGCTCGGTTGTAGGTCAAATTGCTCGACAGTTGGGGGAGTGCCGATGCAGTCGCCTGGGTTACCTGAGAAGCGGCCTGGTCGACCTGGGCACGTGCAGCGGCCATCTCCTCGCTCTCGGAGAGCGCACGCTCAACAGCGTCCGACAGCGACAGACGCAGCGTGTCCGTTGGCGGGCCGTCCTGAGCCTCGAGAGCCGTCGCACCGCACGGAACCAGCATGGCGATGAGAACGCGTGCGGTTGTATTCAGTCGAATACGTTTCATTTGGCTGTACCCCGTGGTGCCTTGCGTCGCCTGTGAGCTCTGCTTCGGTCGGCAGCGGCCTCTCTTGGGGCCACACCTTGGAAGATGATGTCGAGTTTGGCAGAAATCTCAGCATGGAGGTCTTCGGCCGAACCCTGTTCTCTCAACCATTGCATTAGAGTCCGGTGGAAGGCGGATTCAATCATGTTTGCGGCGTATTCCGTTTCGAGGTTTTCTCTGACCTCGCCACGTTGCTGGCCTTGGTGCAGCACTGAGCGGGTCATCGCGAGAAATTCGCGGATTCCTCTCTCATCCCGGATTGAAGTGGGTGACTGCATGTGTCGCAGGCTCTCGAACAACGCGAGCCGCGCCAGGTCGGGATTCTCGACGCTCAGGTCGGTGAGGAAACGGAATACCCGCTCCAGCTTCTGGCGCGTCGTTCCTCTCCAGGTCTCGACAGGCCCCATCTCCTCGGCGAGCAGGCTCATCCAGTCGTCCGCCAGTGCGGCCAGCAACGAGGTCTTGCGAGGGAAGTAGTTGAAGACCGTGCCTTTGCCGACGTCGGCCCGCTCGGCGATCTCTTCGATGGTGGTTTCATCGAAGCCCTGCTCGCGAAACAGCTCGAAAGCCGCTTGAAAGATGTTCCTGCGGACCTCGCGCTTCTTGCGTTCTCTGCGGCTGAGTGGAGGAGAGGTCGTATCGTGTCCTGTGTCGGACTTGCGCGACGGTGGGTGTTCCATGAAACTGAGTCCCGTTCAATAATGACTGCGGTCAATTATGACCAAGGTTGAGAGAATGTCAAGGCGTGCGTTTGGGGCGTAGTATTGGAGCTCCATTTGCGGGAGAAATAATGTCGTCGAATTGGCTTACCCTGCTGGACGAGATCGCGGACGATGCGGACGCAATTGCCCTGGGATTCTTTAGGACTAGCGGACTCGCGGTCGACGAGAAGTCCGATAGCAGCCCGGTTACGGAGGCTGACAGAGCCATCGAGGAGAATGCCCGGGAGATAGTGAAACGGAGTCATCCCGACCTGGGTGTGTACGGTGAGGAGTATGGCGAGACGGGAGCTGGATCTGGGCCGCGGTTGATCATTGACCCGATCGACGCGACGCGCAACTTTGTGCGCGGTATTCCGATTTTCGCTACGCTGCTCGGTGTCGAGGTCGAGGGGGAGGTAGTCGCTGGGGTGGTCTCGGCGCCGGCGTTGGGGATGAGGTGGCACGCCGCACGTGGTGCCGGCGCCTATCTGGGCGATCGCAACCTTAGGGTGTCGGAGATCGAGAAGCTCGATCAGGCTCAGCTATTCCACGGGGACATAGGAGCCATGGCCGAGTGCGCGCCGCCGCCTGGATTCCCCGGGTTGGTCGCGCAGGTCGAGAGGACGCGCGGCTTTGGTGATTTCTATCAGCACCTGTTGGTGGCAGAAGGAGCGGGCGAGATCGCGCTCGATCCCGAGGTGCAGCCATGGGACATCGCGCCGCTTCAGATCATAGTCGAGGAGGCCGGCGGCCGCGCAACCACGCTCGAGGGAGATCGATCGATCTACGGCGGCAGCCTGGTCAGCAGTAACGGGGTGTTGCACGAGGAAGCGCTGAGGCTGTTGTCGGGAACATCGAACAGCTGAACACTGAACGTCGAACGTCGAACGCAATCCGGAACGCGCTACCGTTCAATGTTCGACGTTCAATGTTCAGCTGTTCAGTGTTCTCATATCGCTCTCACATCCAGCGGTATCCCCTTCGCTTCGTCCAACACCAGCGTCACCGCCTCGGTATCGCACTGCCCCGCACACACGCCGCAGCCCAGGCACTTGCGCCAGTCGACTGCGGACGAGCCATTGACTGAGATCGCGCCAAAAGGGCACGCGGTTTCGCAGTCGCCGCAGGCAATGCACAGCTCTTCGTCTACAGTTGCCACGAACCCCGACGAAGCCACCATCGCCACGCCGTACTTGTTCATCGCCTCTAAGCCACCGCAGCAACAGGAGCAGCAGTTACAGATCGCGTAGAATCGGTTGTCACAGGCGTCCTTGAAATACGCTGTGTGCACATGGCCTCTCTCGTGCTCTGCTCGCAGCAGCTCGAGGGCTTCCTGCTGAGTTATCCGCCGTGACCTGTTGGGATGGTGGTCGAGCGTGAACTCACCGCCGCCGACCACCATGCACACGTCCGTTGGCTGACATGGGTTTTCCCGGGCATGGCGGCAGGGACACTCGAGCACGGTCACACGTGGCGGCCCCTTGAGCACGATATCCCGCGCCGTGGGGTAGGGTATGATCTGCTCCAAGTCGGTGCGCTTGATGTCGTGATCCAGTGTGACAATAGCACACGCGAGCTCGTTGGTGACGACCTTGCCATGGTAATGATCGGCCCACCACCGCTTCAGATTGGGTTTCATGCGAGGCAGCAGCACCTTGATGCAGAAGCGGATGTACTGGTAGGGCCACCGTCCGTACACATAGCCATGTACAGCGTTGAGGACCGGACGTCGTCCATTGTCGCGTGGCGACCTGCTCCCGAGCCGGCCAGATTCACTGCGCTGCGTCAAGGCCGCACGCGTCGATGGCAAAATGAGATGTCCTCTCTCGCCCACCAACCAAAGCGCGACAAGCCCGATCAAGAGGAACCCGGGGATCAAGAGAAGCCACAGCATAGGGCGTTTACCCCTGGCGAGGGTGAATGCGGAGTTCCGTCCGGCTATTTGTGACACTACAAGTTGTGGGAAATCGTGCGGGAGCGACAGAGGAGGCATTCTGTACAAATGGCCATGACGGTGCCATGTTTAGCGGCCGCTGGATTGCGCTCCACGGCACAGATCTTGATGCTATCTATGTGTGGTTGGTGTCAACAGCTGGTCGAAAGCGGGCATCATGCAGTCAAAGCAGCCTTGTAGGTGCAAGCAATGTGGCGCGGTCACCGCGACTCCGCAGCAAGGCTTGTGCACCATCTGCTACGAAAACGGTGTGATGTTGGGGCAGCTGGAAGAGAGCCTGGATCAGTAATCCGCACAACCTAGACGCCTCCACTACCAAGCACTGCTCCATGACCCCCTCTTCCCGTATGAGGACAGCTGTGGCCATAGGCTGCGCGTTGGCTGTCTACCGCTGTGGCGTGGGCAGGCTCCCGATAGCGCCAAGATGAACTGGTGACCTTGCGTGAGTCCGTCTCAAGGGGCACGAGCAATCCACTTGCGCCAACTGCAGCGCCAGTAGATCGGCAACACCGCCCACAAGGTTCTCTGCCGCCGGCCGAACCGCAGCGATAGCCCGTCGCAAATCCAGAAGAACACAGCCAGGAGTCCGAGGGCAAGTCCCGTCCAGACCCCGCACCAGATCAGCGCAGCATAGGTGCTCATGGCGTACCCCCCTTCTGCGGGCATCATACCCGTGCGTCCGAGCCCACTCCGTGACTGTGGTCACCACTTGGGATATCGGCTCCGCCCGTAAGCGCAAGCCGTACCGTCCTGAATCGTGGACACAATTGGATTGACCGCGGGTCTTCCTACGAGCTATCTCATTACAGATAAACCAGTTACGACAACTGACTATATAAGGTATCTATCTTGCTGATGGTCTCGCCTAGGCGTGAGGGATGTTTGGAGGCTTCTCAGTAATGCTGGAGGTGGTAACGATGAGACCCATTATCAAACTTGCGATGGCAGTCGCAACGGCGATAGGCCTGGCGGGGTGCGTGGATTTCACAGGCGTGGACGACGCGC
Organism: Gemmatimonadota bacterium; assembly: GCA_039589275.1. Classification (GTDB taxonomy): domain Bacteria; phylum Gemmatimonadota; class Gemmatimonadetes; order Gemmatimonadales; family GWC2-71-9. The sequence continues at coordinate 16,433 of JBDHHP010000022.1, forward strand.
ACGGGGGTGTTGTCGGCTCGGGGTTGATCCGAAGCGAGTCGAGGAGTGTGCACGGCATTGACGGAGTGTCGCTGAGCGGAGTCGGCAGATTGGTGATCCAGCAGGGTGCATCAGAGAGCCTGGTCGTGATAGCCGAGGACAACATCATTCCGCTAATCGAGTCGGATGTTGTCAGGGGACGACTGCTGCTCGGCCTTGTCTCCGGCCCACCTATTCAGCCCAGGCGGGAGATCGTGTATCAGTTGACAGTGCTGGACATCGATGCGGTCGAGGTCTCCGGTGCAGGTAGGGTAGAACTAGTCGATTTCGAGTCCGACTTCCTTGAAGTGCTCATCAGTGGTGCCGGGCTGGTCGAGGGTGGGGGGACCGTGCCGGAGCAGGGAGTGGTCGTATCTGGCGCGGGCGCGTATTTGGGTGGAGACATCATGGGACGCGTGGTGTCGGTGAACGTATCGGGTGCTGGCAGGGCCTTGGTACGGGCCAGCGAGCGTCTGCACGCGAACGTGAGCGGAATCGGGCTCGTGGAGTACCTGGGAGATCCGGCAGTGTACGCCACTATTTCGGGTTTGGGACATGTAAGACGGGTGTACTGATGTGGTGAGCATGCGATTGGATCACTCTCATGTGTCGGACACGGCTAGGCTGAACGCCTAGCCGTTGTCACTTGGGGAGTCTATCTTCGGGCGTCCCGAACTTCCCTGCTAGAACCCAATCATGTCCTCAAGTGGCGGGAGCGCCTCATGAAGTCCCTACGCCAGGAATTCGTCGTCATCGCTGCCACGCTGTTTTTGCTCTCCAGCGCGGTTATCCCAGACTCGCTGCACGGGCAGCAGCACGATGACGAGAACGCCGTATATGACCCTGCGTTGTTTTCAGCGCTCGAGTACCGGTCTATCGGTCCCAGCAGGGGCGGTCGTTCAACTGCCGTAACCGGTGTGGCGGAGAGACCATTCACCTTCTTCATGGGCACGACCGGCGGTGGCGTGTGGAAGACCGAGGACGCCGGCGAGACGTGGGAGAACATCTCGGACGGCTTTTTCGACGTGGCGTCGATCGGCGCGATAGATGTCGCGGACTCTGACGCCAACGTGATCTTTGCTGGAACCGGTTCGGCGTGCATCCGGGGCAACGTCTCGACTGGGCGCGGCGTGTACCGTTCGCATGATGCAGGAAAGACGTGGTCCTTCGCTGGTCTGAGCGAGACCGGTGCGATCGGCAGAATCGTAGTTCATCCACGCAATCCCGATCTGGTCTATGTGGCCGCCTTGGGCCATCCCTTCGGTAAGAATGACGAGCGCGGCGTGTTCCGCTCGGCTGATGGTGGTGAGACGTGGGAGAAAGTCTTGTTCTTGAGTGACAGCACTGGGGCGGTGGACCTGTCGATGAATCCCAAGAACCCTCGCGAGATCTACGCTGCGATGTGGCGCGCGGAGCGCAAGCCTTGGACGTTGATAGACGGGGCGGCAGAAGGAGGCGTGTACAAGACCAGCGACGGTGGGGACACATGGAACAAGTTGGGCGGTGGGTTGCCCGAAGGCCTTGTAGGCAGGATTGGAGTCGCCGTGTCGGCGGCCAATCCCGAACGAGTGTGGGCCCTGGTCAACGCGCACGATCCCCAAGGCGGGATCTATCGTTCCGACGACGCGGGCGAGACCTGGACGCGCGTAAACAGACAACGGGAGTTGCGCCAGCGCGCCTGGTATTACACCCACGTATATGCGGATCCGCAGGACGAAAACACCATGTTCGCGCTCAACACGCGCATGTACAAGTCCATCGACGGAGGCAAGACCTTCCAGTCGATCCGAGTGCCGCACGGCGACGTGCACGACCTGTGGATCAATCCGGACAGCCCTGAGAAAATGGTGGTCGCCAACGACGGAGGCGCGCAGGTATCACTGTCTCACGGCGGAAGTTGGTCGACGATGTTCAACCAGCCGACAGCAGAGATGTATCGTGCGACCGTCGACAATCAGTTCCCCTACAGAGTGTACGGCGGTCAGCAAGACAACAGCACGATAAGCGTGCCTAGTTGGTCCGCGGGTACGCTCACACCGACCGAGGACTGGTTTGGCGTTGGTGGTTGTGAAAGCGGGCACGTCGCAGTGAACGCGGAGAACCCGGACCTGGTGTACGCGGGCTGCTACATCGGCGAGATAACACGTTACGATCGACGCACCGAGGATAGGCGACCAGTCACAGTGTATCCCGTATTGGTGGACGGCGTGGCTCCAGCGGAGTTGGCATACAGGTTCCAGTGGAACGCACCGATAGTGTTTTCCCCGCACGATGCAAGCGTACTCTACCACACGTCGAACCACGTGCATCGCACGCGCGACGGGGGGCTTACCTGGGAAACCATCAGTCCGGATCTGACACGGAACGACAAGGCCAAACAGGGTTTGCCCGGTGGTCCGCTACAGCATGACCACACGTCCGTGGAGGTCTACGGTACGATATTCGTGTTCGCGGAGTCGCCGCATCAGGCTGGGACGCTGTGGGCCGGAAGCGACGATGGACTGATACACATATCGCGCGACGGCGGAGCGAATTGGGCCGACGTGACGCCGCGTGACATGCCCGCTGACGGCACGGTCAACTCGATCGACTTGTCTCAGCATGTGGCGGGCAGAGCCACGGTTGCAGTGTATCGCTACAGGATGGACGACTTCGCTCCGTACGTGTTTCGCACTGATGACTTTGGTGAATCCTGGGAGTCGCTGGCAGACGGAAGCAACGGGATGCCCGCAGACCACCCCGTTCGCGTCGTGCGAGAGGACCCCGATCGCCAGGGTCTGCTCTACGCCGGGACCGAGTTCGGGCTGTTCGTATCGTTCGATGACGGCAGACATTGGCAGACGCTGCAGCTCAACCTGCCCGTGGTGCCTGTGACGGATCTCGTTGTGCACCGTAAGGACTTGGTCGTTGCTACCCAGGGTCGTTCCTACTGGATACTCGATGACATGACGCCGCTACACCAACTGACCGAGGGTGCCAACGATTGGTCCAACCACCTTTTCGCGCCCCGTGCGACTTACAGGATTCAGCGCCGCGGTCGTGATCCTGAACCTCCCCCGAGCGGTGCGGTGCTCCGCTACTACTTCGCCGAGCAGCCGGCTGAGACGGTCACGTTAGAGATCATGGATCCGGCGGGAGCGGTCATTCGATCATTCTCGAGCGATTCGTCGGAGGACGGAGACGACGAGACGGTCCCCGCGTCCGGGGGCTCGAATCAGTTCGTGTGGGACCTGCGACATGAGGGGCTCGAGCTGCCTGAGGGGGCAATGGTGTACCTGGGGTACGCGGGTGGGCCCGTGGCCGTCCCCGGGACGTATCAGGTTCGGTTGAGCTCCGGTGCGTGGAGTGAGGTACGCCCGTTCGAGGTTCTTGCCGATCCCAGAATTGACGACGTATCGCACCAGGATCTGCGGGACCAGTTCGACCTCAGCGTACGGATACGTGGTCACTTGGGAGGTCTTTACGACGGCCTCAAAACGCTGCGGTCCGTCCGCGCACAGATCGAGGCGTTGTCCGAACGAGCCGACGCTGCCGGTTTCGGAGAGGGCCTGGCCGATACTGCGGCGGCCATTGCCGACAAGCTCACCGCGATCGAGGACCGGTTGACCAACACGAAGAGCGAGTCGGGTCAGGATCCAATCAACTTCCCCCCGATGCTCGATAACCAGTTTGGCTATCTCTACCGCTACGTGGTAAGCGCGTACGGACGCCCAACTCGGGCGGCCTACGAGCGGCTTGACGATCTGGTTGGGCAGCTCGAGGCGCACTTGGCGGATTTGCGGGAGGTAGTCGCCAATGACGTCGGCAGGTTCAATGCGGCGCTGCGGGATCAGGGAGTGCCCAGGATCGTTCCGCCTGCCGGCTGGAGCGGTGCCCGGCCCACGCCACGTTGACGGGCGGGAGGGGCCACAAAACTGAGGGGTGGGTCGCGGGGGTGTTGCACACGAGACACAGATCGGCGCAATCGACGAGTGGAGTCTAAGTAGTTGTGCCGCAACAAATTACGTGAGAGATGTGGCTCAGGGTCTTTCCAGTGTGAGCGATGAGCCCCATCTTTGTGGGGCCGACTCGAACCGGTTGAGTGCGATGACGAACAAGAGACGCTCAGTTGAACACGACAAGACGGGTGCCCCGTTCGCGGATGCCCCGCGCAAGAACAGCGCGAAGAAGGTGCGCGTCAGCTTCGTGCGCGACTGGTACTCTCCTCCTGTGACCAAGAGCGGCAAGGTCGACTACGAGCGCGCCGCTGAGGAATTGAGGCAAGAGGTGACCGGGGGCACGCTTCGGTTCAGCGGCTACCTGGAAGATGGCGGCTTGGGGTTTCCAGCGGAGGTGATGATCACTTCTCGCTCTGAGCTCGACGCGCTCATCAGGTCGATCCGCGCGGTATTCAAGGAAGGTGTGAGGCAAAGCAACACCGCGCGCCAGTACGGATTGGAGCAATGTGAGGAACGGCTGGGTCGCAAATCGGAGGACCTGGCAGCCGAACGTCGCGCTGACGGTGATCGGCGCGCCTGGGGCGATCGGCGCGTAGTCGACCGCCGCGGTGAGCAGTTGCAGACTCTGATAGATCTCAGGCGTGAACAAAGAAGGGAGCGCGCCGATCGACGCAATGGCGGCGAACGCCGCGCCGCATAGCCTTCGACCATGCTTGTCTGACATCAGCCCTGCCCACCGGCGGGGCTTTTTCTTGCAGCCACCATGGCCGAGTGCAGCCCGCCACTCGGCGCAACGATGACATTCCCAACTCCCGCAAAACCTGCTACAATCCTGCGTCACTGGCGGATATGATGGGCGCGGCGAACAATCACGAACGAGAACAAGCGAGCAAGACACAGATGCCCGATCTCTTGAAGAACCTGAGCATAGATGATGTGACCCCCGGCGGTTTCGCAGGCGAGTGGATCGGTTCCGGACCCGATTCCGAAGTGATAACGCCGATCGACGGTTCTGTGATCGGCACGGTGAAGCAGGTGACCGAAGAGGAGTATGATCAGATAGTCGAGCGTGCCCACAAGGCCTTCAGAGAGTGGCGCAGCGTGCCGGCTCCTCGGCGTGGTGAACTGGTGCGTAGGCTCGGCAATCGACTGCGGGAGAAGAAGAAGGAACTCGGTGCTCTCGTCACTCTCGAGATGGGCAAGATCATCGCCGAAGGTGAAGGCGAAGTGCAGGAGATGATCGACATATGCGATTTTGCTACCGGGCTCTCACGCCAGCTATACGGGCTCACCATGCAGTCCGAGAGAGCCGATCACCGCATGTTCGAGCAATGGCATCCACTGGGAATTGTCGCAGTCATCAGCGCGTTCAACTTCCCGGTTGCGGTGTGGAGCTGGAACGCAGCAATCGCGGCAGTCTGCGGTGACAGTACTCTGTGGAAGCCCTCCAGCCAAACGCCGCTCACGGCGATTGCATGCACCAGGATCGCGGAACAGGTATGCCGCGAGAACGATGTGAACCCAGCCATCTTCTCGCTCATTGTCGGCAGAGGATCAACCGTGGGTGACAAGCTGCTGCACGACACGCGCATCCCATTAGTGTCTGCCACTGGAAGCTGTAAGATGGGTTACCGGGTTGGGTCGGTTGTGGGGAAGCGGTTGGGTCGTACGATTCTGGAGCTGGGTGGGAACAACGCCATCATTGTCACGCCGTACGCAAACATGGACTTGGTGTTGCCCGCGGTTCTCTTCGGTGCAGTTGGCACCGCGGGCCAACGGTGCACGTCCACTCGCCGGATCATAGTCCACGAGTCAGTCCGAGAGGAGTTCACGTCGCGCCTGGTGGCAGCGTACAACGACATACGAATTGGGGACCCGCGTGTAACGGATACCGTCATGGGGCCGCTGGTAACCCGGGACGCAGTCACGGACTTGCAGAACGCGATCAAAAGAGTGCGGGAAGAGGGCGGTGAGATCCTCTGTGGAGGAGAACCACTGGATGAGCATCCCGGAGGTCACTATGTCAAACCCTGTATCGCATCGGCCCGCAACGAGTTTGCGATCGTGCAAGAGGAAACCTTCGCTCCCATTCTCTACATCATTGGTTATGGCAACGCCTCGTCTTCGCCCAAGGAGGCGGTAGATGAGATTGCGGAGGCAGTCGCGCTTCACAACGGAGTGCCACAGGGGCTTTCATCGGCCATTTTCACGGAGCACGTTCGCGAGGCAGAGTACTTCCTCTCGAACCGCGGCAGCGACTGCGGCATCGCAAACGTCAACATCGGTACGAGTGGGGCTGAGATAGGAGGGGCCTTCGGTGGCGAGAAAGAGACAGGAGGCGGGCGCGAGTCGGGCTCCGACGCATGGAAGGCGTACATGAGGCGTCAGACGAACACCGTCAACTGGAGCACGGAGCTGCCTCTGGCCCAAGGGATCAAATTCGGCGGTGACTGAGCTGGCGACGGCACAAGGGAACTGAACGCAGCTGACAAGGGCGACCTCGCGTCGCCCTTTCTTCTAACCCGAACGACGTGCATCGTTACACGGCAATGAGCTGAGCATCATCGACGCACCCCAACACGGAGCGGCACATGGCCCCGCAGGACAAAACCCAGGAGACGTTCGCTAAGAGCTTCCTGGTTCTGCTCGCGATAGCGATCTCGATCATCTTCATGCTAATGATCAAGGGTTTCTTTGTATCGCTGTTGCTGGCCGGGATATTTACTGGTCTATCTCAGCCGCTTTACCGCAGGCTGCTGCGCCTGTTCCGTGGCCGGCGCGCGGCCGCTTCGGCGGCGACGATCCTGGTGGTTCTTCTCGTCATCGTCATTCCGCTCACCGCGTTCCTCGGTGTGGTTGCCTCCCAAGCGGTCCAGGTGAGCCAATCGGTGGGTCCATGGATCGAGCGACAGGTGAGCCAGCCGGATGCGCTGGATCAGATCCTGGCCAGGATCCCGTTCTTCGACCGGTTGGCACCATATCAAGATCAGATAGCGGCAAAGGTCGGCGAGCTGGCAGGCAAACTGGGGACCTTCTTGGTGAACAACGTTGCGGCCGCAACGATGGGTACGGTGTCGTTCCTGTTTCAGCTGTTCATCATGCTCTACGCCATGTTCTTCTTCCTCATTGATGGGGCGCGGATACTGGATCGCATTCTGTACTACGCGCCTTTGGCGCCGAAGGAGGAGGAGCGGATGGTGGAGAGGTTTGTATCGGTCTCACGGGCAACGATAAAGGGGACCCTGATGATCGGCATTCTTCAGGGTGGGGCCGCTGGCTTGGGCTTCTTTGTAGCCGGGATCGGCGGAGCCGCGTTCTGGGGGACGGTGATGGCGGTTCTCTCGATCATCCCGGGTGTTGGCGCTGCACTCATCTGGGTGCCGGGCGTCATATATTTGCTCACGGTGGGCAAGGTCGCCGCCGCCATAGGGCTGGCAATCTGGTGTGCGGTCGTAGTTGGTACGATGGACAATCTGCTGCGTCCGCGTCTAGTTGGGAAAGACGCCAAGATGTCAGATTTGATGATCCTGTTGGGGACCCTGGGCGGCATCTTGCTCTTTGGAGCCGTCGGGTTCATCATCGGACCAATTATCGCGGCGCTGTTCGTAACCGTGTGGGAGATCTACGGTTTGACATTCAAGGAGTACTTGCCGGCAACTTCGGGAGTCGGGAAGTTCGAGACAGCAACCGGTAGGTAACCCGTAACGATCACCGAGAACCACGAGCATGGAAAACCCCTTCAAGCTTGTCGAGTCGGCGAACGGAACGAACGTCCTGCAGGGCAGGACGGCAACCGGCCTGACCGTCTTTGAGTCCGGTCAAGTTGAGACGATCGTGGGTGTGGCCGAGGGTGCACCGGACGGCTCGATGGGAGTCGCTCCTGTAGTGAAGCTGTCTGGGACCCTTTGGGCTCCAGCGGAGGGCACCGTCGTTCAACTCAGCGAGCCCACGCGAAACGCTGCCGTGGCCTCGCAATTCTACCAATTCCAGCGGGGTAAGCTGGTGTCGATCGTCTGCATAGAGGATCCCGCAGTAGGCTAGCACACCCGCCCGGTGCAGGCCGGGCGGGTGATCCCGATGTCAGGCTCGGCAGTCAGCTCCCGCCACCGGCACCTCCGTGATCGGCGATCATCACCCACCTGTCCCCCTGTGCTACGAGGACGTCTGTCCAGCGCCCACTGACGCTTTGTTGAGCACCGCTGTCATCCATGAAGGTGCGCTCGTAGTAGTAGTGCACAACTGCCAGTCCATCGTGGACCTGGATAGCCACCGGTCGGATATCGTGGAGTATGGTCTCTGAGGTCGCGAACGCCTGTGGCATGGTCTTCTCGACGTATGCCTTGTCCCGAGGCAGCGCGACACCGTAGGTCCAGCCACGGAAGTCCTCATGGATGTAACCCAGGAATCCCTCCAAGTCCTCCTTCGCAAACAGATCCCAATAGACCTGCACATTGCTCCACACTTCTTGTTGCCGCGGGGACCACTCCTGCGCGTGTGCGCTCGAGACAAGCGCTACTGAAAGAACAGTTCCAAGTAAGAGAGGCCGCATCTGGATCTCCAGGTGTTCGGGTGGACCGAAAATACTGGTGGACGCGTGGCGTCGTAAGTAGAGTGACCGTGAACCGTGATCTACGGCGGAGCCAGTATGCCGATCGGCCCTGCTGCGATATAATGTCTGAGGCGAGCTAGGCGGTGTTATTGCTGTGGCTTCAAGGTCAGGTGCTTGATGAAGACCAGGAAACGCGGTATGCGGCGGAGGAAGGAGGGGAACATTGAGCTCGTGCTCGTTCCCGGGACCGGACATGACATGGTACATGCGACGGCGACGTTTACGTCGGGGCAGGATCCGCATGCGGTCTTTGCAGAGCTGGCGGCTCACGTGCTGGAGATTGAGGCTCAACCGGTCTCGCAGACGGTATTTGGAGCCGGCGAGTCGTACAGCGCCCATATGGGCTCGCTGGAATCTGAGTTTGGCGGCGTCGGCTGGCCGGTGACTTGGATCGATGGCGGAACTGACCTACTCGCAACACAGCTATCGGCCGTGCGTGGGCCACGAGTCGAAACGTTGGAGTTGGACGGTCATGTCGTTGGGACCGTGTTCAACGACACCAATGCCCGACACTGCTCCTTGGGAGCCGTGCGGTCCCACGATCCCCGAAGCTCGAGGTCAAAGCAGGCTCACGAAACCTTCGAACGGCTAGAGGCGGCGCTCGAACTGGTGGGAATGGGCTTCATGCATGTTGTGCGAACGTGGTTGTACATAGATGACATACTGGCCTGGTACGATGACTTCAACAGCGCACGATGGGATTTCTTCGCCGATCGAGCGGTTCTGACAGAGGCGATGCCCGCGAGCACTGGCATCGGGGCGGCCAATCCATGGGAGGCTGCCGTGGTCGGGCAGTGTATTGCCACGCTGCCCAAGACGGCTGGTGTCGGCAGTGTCGTAGTGCCGTCTCCTTTGCAGTGTCCGGCGAGCGACTACAAGAGCTCGTTCAGTCGCGCCGCAGAACTCCAGCTGGGTGATGAGCGACGACTGTTCGTATCCGGCACAGCAAGCATCGCCCCGGAGGGGGAGACCTTGCACCTGGGCGACGTTCGCGGACAGATCGATCTCACGATGGAAGTGGTGGCTGCGATCTTGGAATCGCGGGGAATGGACTGGCCCGACGTGACGAGAGGCATCGCGTATTTCCCCACACTAGCGGACGCCCCGAAATGGCAAGCGTATTGCCGCGACCGAGGCATCGAGCCGCTACCTGTGGCGGTAACTCAGGGCGTCGTTTGCCGCGACGATCTCCTTTTCGAAATCGAGGTCGACGCAGTCCTCCTATCGGAGAGCAACAGTTGAGCATGTCGTTCATATCCAAGCTTCGGACACTCCTGACTCTAGGGCAGGGAATGGTCGGCGGCCTATCTGAACTCACAGCCGCCGCCGACCCGATCGTGCTGTTCAACGAGTGGTTTGACAAGGCCCAGCGCGCTGGGATCTTCCTTCCCGAAGCGATCACGCTGGCCACGGCCACGAGGGACGGGATCCCGTCCGCGCGCATGATGCTATTGAAGGCTGCGGACCAAGACGGCTTCGTGTTCTACACCAATCTCGGGAGCCGCAAGGGTGGAGAACTGACCGACAATCCCAACGCAGCTCTCGTGATCCATTGGCCGACGCTGCAGAGACAGGTTCGGATAGAGGGCGCGGTCGAGAAGCTATCATCCGAGGAATCCAAGACCTACTTTAGATCGCGTGCACGCGGCAGTCAGATAGGTGCGTGGGCTTCGAAGCAAAGCACTGCCCTGTCGAGTCGTAAGCAGCTGGAGCATGAGTTCAGGGAATGCGAGAAGAGATTCGCGGGCCAGGATGTCCCGTTGCCCGACTTCTGGGGCGGGTTCAGGCTCAAACCGCGGCGGATCGAGTTCTGGCAGGGCCGAATCAACCGATTGCACGATAGGTTGAGCTATACCCTGGAACGCGAAGGCTGGAAGGTAACGCGCCTGTACCCGTGACTAGGTCCTGAGCACCACCTCTCCCAATGCCCCCTGCACGACTAGAGCCATTGACGAGACAGTTGCAGCGTGTCGTCGAAGTCCGAGAAGAAGAAGTACGAGCTTTATTGCTATCAGCTGCGTACTTCTTCTGCATTCTTTCCGCCTACTACGTAATCCGTCCCATCCGAGACGAAATGGCGGTCGCTGGTGGAGTTCGCAACCTGCCATGGCTGTTTACGGGCACATTGGTGACGATGTTGCTGGTCAATCCGCCGTTTGCGGTGTTGGTCGCTCGGTTTTCCCGTAGGCGGTTCGTGTCGATAACGTACCGCTTCTTCATGACGAATCTGGCCGCGTTCTTCCTGCTGTTCAGCGTCAGTCAGTCGACCCATGGCGTCTGGATTGGACGTGCCTTTTTTGTTTGGACCAGCGTCTTCAACATGTTTGTGGTGTCCATCTTTTGGGCGTTCATGGCAGACGTCTTCCGCACTGATCAGAGCAAGCGTCTGTTCGGCTTCATTGGCGTCGGCGGTACTCTGGGCGGTTTGGTGGGGGCAGCGATCACGGCCTCTTTCGTCGAGCAGGTGGGTTCGGCGAACCTCCTACTCGTCTCAATCGTATTGTTGGAACTAGCAGTGTTCTTTGTGCGACGGCTGTCAGGCCTGTTCGCATCACTTAGGCGCGGCAGTGATGCCGTTGTCCAGGAAGAACAGCCGATCGGCGGAAGCGCGTTGGCGGGGTTCACCCACATTGCGCGATCTCCCTACCTGCTCGGGATCTGCGCGTATCTTCTGTGCTACACATTTGCAGCCACCGTGCTTTACTTCCAACAAGCCAGCATAGCCGATCAGTACTTCACGGTGCGGGCTGCCCGTACCGCTTTCTTTGCCAAGATCGATTTCGCTGTCAACGCACTGACCGTTCTGACTCAGCTGTTTCTCACCGGGCGCATAGTGAGAGTGCTCGGCGTAGGAGTCACACTGACTCTGCTTCCCGCCGTCTGCATAGTGGGTTTCACGAGTCTAGGGCTCGTTCCAACATTGGCGGTGTTGGTCGTGTTCCAGGTGCTCAGGCGAGCGGGCGAGTTCGCCGTGACCCGTCCGACTAGGGAGACGCTCTACACCGTTGTGAGTCGGGAGGACAGATACAAAGCAAAGAGCCTAATCGACACATTTGTCTACAGAAGCGGCGACCAGATCGCTGCCTGGTCCTACACGTTCCTGGCATGGCTGGGCCTCGGCCTGACTACGATTGCGTTCATGGTGGCTCCACTGGCTGGGCTGTGGCTGCTGATCGGTCTCTGGCTGGGCCGCAAACAGACCGCGATACTCGCGTCGCGGCAAGTGGCATGAGCGATATCGGATGGCAGGCTGCCGGCAGGGCTTGAGAACGATGGTGATCGGTCAAGTGACACCCTATCTTGGCAGCGATAGACCTCGGGGCGACTGGAGACGATGCTGAGACCCATTGCACATATCGACGCGCTGAGCGCTGCGACTGTCCTGTTGGGTGCTCTCATCGCTGCTGTCCTGTTAATGGTCGCAGTGATATCTCGATCTGAGGGTGAATCGCGCGCCGCAAGCGTGTCGACACTACTGGCAGTCCTGTTACCCCTCCCATACTTGGCAGCCGGCTTGATCACCTTTCCCGGCCAGGCCAGTGTCGCTGCGGTATTGCTTGGGGCGTCGGTAGTCGGCGTGCTGCTGCTGTTGCTGCCGCTTGATCACGGAGCCAAGGTGGGTGACGATACGCCCCGGGCGAGGATAGACGAGCGAGACATAATGTTCTCGCGGAGACTGCTGAAGAAGGGCACCACGAGGTTTGACGAGTACTATGCTGCCAACCTCGACAAGAAGCCGTTGGACGATGAATTCAGATCTCAGCCGGGGCTTTTGGCGGAGGGGTCTGCCGCATATCACCGGTTAGCGTTCAATGCGGCCGACGCCAGCTTCTGGACGATCGAGCGCCTCAGGCCGTTTGTCGACGGTGATCCCGCCTCTCTAAGGGTCGATCTGTCCGTACAACAAAGCACGAGGTTCTTGACGCAGTGGGCTCTGAAGCTCGGCGCGGTTTCAGTTGGTGTGACTCCGCTCAGGGACTACCACCTGTACAGCGTCGTCGGACGGGGCGAGCAATACGGCGAACCGGTCAACCTGGATCATAGCTTCGCGATCGCGTTCACCGTGGAGATGGACAAGGTGATGATCGACCGCGCACCGCTCGGGCCGACGGTGATGGAGTCAGCGCAGCAGTATGTTGAGGCGGGCGTAGTCGCGGTCCAGCTAGCCGACTTCATCCGCAGGCTGGGATATCGAGCGCGGGCGCACATCGACGGCAACTACCGAGTCGTCTGTCCGCTAGTTGCACGCGACGCCGGCCTCGGCGAGATAGGCCGGATGGGTCTATTGATGACGCCTAATCTGGGTCCCCGCGTGAGGCTGGGTGTCGTGACCACAGACATCCCACTCGCCGTAGACCAATGTCGGCCGGACGGCACTGTGATTGACTTCTGCACCCGCTGTAAGAAATGCGCAGACGCCTGCCCCAGTGATGCCATTCCCATCGGGGAGCGAGAGGAGCTAGACGGTGTACGGCGGTGGCAGATCAACCAGGAAGCCTGTTTCACCTTCTGGTGTAAGGTTGGCACGGACTGCGCTCGCTGCGTCAAGGTGTGTCCCTACTCGCATCCGGACAACCTGCTACACAATGCGGTGAGGTGGGGCATTCGGAAATCGGTGTTGTTTCGGAAGTTCGCCGTCTTGATGGATGATGTTTTCTACGGGAAGAAGCCTGCGCCAGCAGAACTACAGGATTGGTTTGGGCGATGAGTGCCGCGCTTACGCTAGGCACCGTCTTCGTCTAGCGCGCCACGCTCCGTCTACCGCTCGTCACGCTCCCTCCCCGCCCTCTAGCGGCTGGTCCCTCATGACGGACCTCGCCACGTACCCGATAAGCTCTCCATCGAGGTAGACGGCCCACCAGCCCCGTTGGAGGTCCGCGACCTCAACGGGTTCGCCGGGGTCGAGAGTCTGGAGTACCGCGGATTCAGGGCTCCGTCCTTCACGCAGGTTCACCCAGGTCGAGGTCCACTTCACCGTTGTCTCGGGCTGCTCGCGCGGTTGGGTGGGAGCCGACGCGGGTATTGGGCGGGCGACCGGTGGCGCCGGGTCGGCGACCGCCGTGTCCACTTGGGCGGGTCGAACTGTGGCAGAGGGTGACTCGGGTGTTGGCTGGCCGACGGAGCTTGACCGCCCTCGCGGCAACCAGAGCAGCAACGCCGAGATAGCCAACAACCCCAATAATACTCCCAACGTCGCCCAGATTCTCCGGTGGCGAGAGGGAATCGCGGCCTGACAGCTCGGACATTCCTCTGCATTCTCGGGGATCATGCCGCCGCAGTTCCCGCAGCGACTGCCGCTGGGCCTGTGGGCCTGCTTGACCCTCTGCTCGCTCAGCGAAAACGAACAATGCGGGCAAGTCGAAGCCACGCTCATGACCTTGTTGCCGCATTGGGGGCAGTTGATGAGCGTCATCGACTGGCTCCCCGCGTGTCCGACGCATCCTCGGCTGCGAGATGCTGCATCCTCGCAAGATGGGGAGCACTGTCTCTCCGGTCAATACAGTAGCCAGCAGGGTGTTGCCTGCGTTTCCCGCGCGCTATTTTCACAACTAGACGCTCTCTCCCGCGTCTTGGTGTGGGGTGGTTGCGCAAACCGCGCTCGCGGTTTGTCGCTGAATCTAAGATATGCTGGAGCCTGGTCCTTCTACGCATTCGTGGAACCTCTGCCCGGGAGGTGCAGGCATGTTGGCCAGGAAACCGAGTTCGAGTTGGGCGCGGCCGCGGCTGCTGTATCCAGCGATCCTGTTTACCGTTGGCTGCGGCGACGACCCCACCGGTCCGATCGACGAGAATCTACTAGAGCTGGCGGGGGCATGGCGTGCCACGAAGTTCGAATACGTGAGTCACGACGATTCGAGCGAGCGAGTGAATCTGGCCTCGCTGGGCACGATGGTCACGCTCACGATCGCAGAGGACGGAGTCTGGACTCTGCTGGTTACGCGGCCTGGGTTGCTCAGTTACCAGGTCTCAAGCGGAAGTCTGACAGTCGAGGACGGTTCCATAATCCTGCAATGGAATGGGTATGATGAGCCCATGACGTTCGGATTCGAGCTACTCGACGACACACTAACGATGGAGACGGCCGACGCTCAGTATGATTTCGATACTGACGGGACGAGAGATCCGGCGGACCTAGCCATGATCCTGTTGCGGCTCTAGCAAAGCCGTCCGGCTGCGCGCGTCGCTAGCTATCGGGCCAACAGGTATCTAGCCACTCCCAGCACCAACCGCCAGCGCGACAATTCACGCCGCATTCCGTTTAGGTTTCTCATATCGCATCTCTAGCTTCGAGTCTCATCGTTTCCCGCGATGCCTGTCTCGCGAGCAGCGGGAACAACTTGTGTCGGGCATGATGCCGCTGGAATACTGACAGCTTCACTAGGATGTAGGAGAGCAGCAGTGACCGCGGCAGCCATCTCTTCTTCGGTCCCCGTGAGATGTAAGCGTGCACCAGTCTCCACCACCGCCTGACGATGCTGTTCCAGGAGTAGAAAGTGCGGTGCAGGTTCTCGAGTGCGTCCAGGACCTGTTTGCGTGTCACCGTCTTGGGTTCGAGAACCAGGTGATCTCCCTCGTAGTGCGCCAGTTCGGTGTCGACGATCCTCCCTTCCGAGGCCATTTGCGCATGGAAAGGGGTCCCAGGAATCGGTATGGAGATGGAAATCAGTATTGCGCTTGGATCGACCTCTTCCAGTCGCTGTGGAAGGCTACGGTAGTATTCCGGTGTATCCTCGTCGAGCGCCAGCATGACACCGGTGAAGGTCAAGATGCCTCTCTCCTTGAGCGCTTGAAACAAGTCACCGTACTCCCGCACTCGATTGTGACGCTTGTTCACTGACAGTAGGCTCGCCTCATTCAGCGACTCCAATCCGACGAAAGCCATCGAGCAGTTTGCTTCGACGAGCAAGTCCACGAACTCTGCGTCGCGCAGGCAGTTGACACTGAACTGAGCGCCGAGTGCCCAGAGGTCCAGGCGCGCGATTTCTCTCAGCAGCTCCTTGGCGTAGTGCATGTCCCCGCCGAGGTTGTTGTCGTATAGCATCGCGAGCTTGCGCTTGTGAAGCGGTAATCCCTGTGTCGCGGTGAGGTCGCGGATCACATCTGCGACGGGGCGGCAACGATATGGGGTCGGTCGCACGGTCAGTTGGCAGTAGCTGCAGCGGAAGGGGCAGCCCCTCGTTGCTTCGGTGACAACGGGGGCCGCGTAGGCCGACTCCACAAGGTCATAGCGAGGTGGCGGGATGCTGGTTAGCGGCGGTGCCAACGGCGCCTCGTACAGTCGCTGCAGTCTGGAACCGACCAGATCGTGTACGACTTGAGGCCAGACGAGTTCGGCTTCTCCTACCACTACGGCGTCGACGTGGGGGAGCACAGCATGAGGGAAGGTGGTGGGGTACTTGCCGCCGGCGACCACCTTCTTGCCACGAGCTCGGAATCGGGCGGCGACTCGATAAGCGTGGGGTGCGCAGTAGTCCATGAAGCTGAGCGCGATGAAATCGGCATCAGTGTCGTAGTCAATCGGGCGCACCATCTCGTGTAGAACTTCGACTTCGACGATCGGTGGAGTCAGTCCCGCTAATAGTATGCCCGCCAGTGGCGGCGACGGGGATCGCGCGTAGTAGGCGTGATCGCTCCCGAGATTCTGGAACAACACGATTACCTGCAGTTTGGGTTTGGCCATCGTGCAACCTCCTAGCCACGTGCAGGAATGCCATCGCGGCGTCAAGGCGGCGTCAAACCGGAGGATCCCCTTGCAGCCACCGCCGCACGGGGGTACTGCTTAAGCACCCACCAAGGAGGAGTGAACGTGACGAAAAGTCTGTCTCATCCGCTCAGACGATCCAAGAACGACAGTTATGTTGCGGGTGTGTGCGGGGGCATCGCCCGTTGGCTGGGTTGGGATCCCACCGTCGTGCGAGTTCTCTACGTGTTGGTCTCAATGGTGTCTGCGGGCTTCCCAGGCATCCTTGCGTACATCGTCCTGTGGGCGGTCATGCCTGAGGAGGGTAGCTAGCAGGGCGGTCGGTTACTGGATCATGATGACAATCGTCGTTGCGTCCAGCAACCCGGTGAAGGCTCGTGCCGTGGAAGCCGGGTTCCGAAGGGCATTCCCTGGTGAGGCTTTCGCGGTGGCACCGCTGGTTGTCGATCACGGTACACGTGATCAGCCTTCGGGCGATGCAGAGACTCTGTGGGGCGCCCGCACCCGTGCCTCACTTGCACGAGCGGCCGCGCCGTCGAGCGATTTCGCGGTCGGAATCGAAGGTGGGGTTGAGGAGATCGATGACGGCCTCGCGGCGTTTGCGTGGGTGGTGGTGCAAACAAAGGGGATTGAGGGCAGGAGTCGAACGGGAACGTTCTTCTTGCCCGACGAAGTCACGAAGTTGGTGCGGACGGGTGCTGAATTGGGCGCGGCCTGTGATGAGATTTACAGCGTGGCCAATGCCAAGCAGAAAGGTGGTGCCGTCGGGTTGCTGACCAACAACGTGATCGACAGAACCGCGCTATACGAACACGCTGTGGTTCTCGCGCTCATTCCCTTCCTTGAACCGCGCGGTTAAGGGCACGAAATCCCAGAATACCCATAGCAGCTTTGTGATGTGGAATGCCGTAACTTCCCTACCTACGGAGGCCTGGAGGCCGTGTTGTCGGCCCTTGAGCTGGATCTTATTTTTCAACGTTCGAGCGAAGCGATATACTGAGCGATTCAACGAAAGAGCCCGAGGCCGCAGCCTCGGGCTTCTTGCTATTTCTGGCAGAGCGTCGCTGACGTCAGCAGAGATCATCCCATTCGATCGGGTACTGGTAGCCGCATTCTGGGCATTCGAGCACTTCAGGATGCCCTGACAAGCGCACTCGAGTGTGGGAGAGTGGACAAACCGCATAGCTGAGGCCCAGATCTTGAGGAGTGCCCTTAACGGGATTGGGATCGTGCGGCTCGCGCACCACTACGCTGAAACAGGTGGGTCGTTCGGTGCGCACGTCTATGTTGACCCGCGGAATGACCACGGTCCGGTACCTGAGGTCGAGCACGATCTCAGCTTCGTCACCGTTGTTTTCCAGTATCGGATACCACGCCCCACGCCGCAAGCTATACGCTCCCGGCGGCTTGACCCGTGCCCATCCCTCGACTTGCATCTCCATGGTGCCTCCAGACTCCCACTAGCGGAGCTGTGTGGCTCCGCGGGGGCGGTCTGTAGCACAAGTTTGATTGTCATGGGTTGAGATTCTGTGATGGAGGTAACATTCCGCCGACCCTTCTGCGTGGGCAGTCGTCAGACCATCTTTCCCCCGCCCGCGTTTGCAGCCAAATCAGCCCCGAGAATGCGAGGAGTCGCCGAAAATGCGGTCATCCAGCCCGTCACTAGCCTTCGTTGCTGTTGCCGCGATCGGCCTGGGCATGTTCGCAGCCGAGCGTGTGGCTTGACAGCGCCTGGCCGCGTTGTGGCATAACTGGCAGTGGTTCGCCAAGCACATCTGGAACGAAGACGTCGAGATCCCGTTGCCGGCCGACGAGGAGGAGTCGAAGAGGTGACCGGGTAGGAATACGGCGAGAACGGGCTGTCGATCCTGCTGCGACCCTGAGCTGGGGTTGCGCATCTGTCTAGAACTTCAAGCGAGGATGTTCGGAATGCGCAGTTTTCTGACTAGAACAGCGACAGTGTTGGTGTGTGCCTGCTTGCTGGGGGGGTTCACGGCTATCAGAAGCCAAGTGGCCGAGCAACGCCTTACCGAGCCCGTCGCGTCGTTCCCGCACGAATTCAGCATGGTGGGTGGCCTGCTAGAGCTAGCTGATGGTCGTGTGATGGTGGCAGATGCACTGGGTCAGGCGCTGGTGGTGCTGGATATGGTGGCGGGAACAGCCGACACCATCGGCAGAGTGGGGCAGGGACCCGAGGAGTACCGGCAGCCGGACGCGGTCCACAGGCTGCCAGGCGATTCGACCTTGTTGGTCGACCTCGGGAATGGGCGCCTCACCGTGTTGGGACCCGATTTCGCATTCGGGGCAACGCAGCCGATTGCTCAGGGATCTCCCATGACCGGCAACATGACGGTACGAATGCCCCAGGCAGTGGACTCAAAGGGTCGTGTCTACTATCAGCGCATGATGGGTCGCATGCGGCCCAACGGAGAGTTGATGGATTCAGCCGCCGTCCTGAGGTGGGATCGGCAGACTGACGCGGTCGATACGGTGGCCATGGTCGCGCTCGAGGAGATACAGGTGCGGCGCAGCGGCGGTCCCGATAACCAAAGCGTCGACATGAGTCCCGTGCCCATGAGCCCGCGCGACGGTTGGGCGGCCGGATGGGACGGACGTGTGGCATTGGTGCGAGCCGGCGACTATCACGTTGACTGGGTCGACCCCAACGGGAGTGTCATGAGTGGACCGGCCGTCGACTATGACCCGGTGCGCGTTCGGCAGGCTGACAAGGAAGCTTGGGTCGACGGTTTGGCCAGTAGCGGTCTGTCGATCCGCGTGGAAAACGTCAACGGACAGGTCACGACGGCGTTCGGTCGCGGCGGTGGACGAAGCAGACAGCGGCAAATCGACTCCTACGACTGGCCGGACGTGATGCCGGCTTTCAGGGCCAATCGTATCAGAGTCTCGCCTGACGGAATGGCGTGGGTCGAGCGTTTTGTCTCAGCCGGTGACCCGGTCCCGTTCGACATATTCGACCAGAGCGGCCGGCTCGTGAAACGGGTCGTGCTGCCCGCGGGAAGACGAGTCGCGGGATTCGGTGACGGCAAGGTGTTGTACGCCGTCTATGGCGACGAGTACGACCTGCAGCGGTTGGAAAAGTACGTGATGAACTAGGCACGAGGGAGCAAGGGCACGTAGGGCCTTCGCCAAAGGCCCACGCGCCCGAGCACGGTTGATCTGGCTTGCTAGTAACCCACCGCGGCCGCGTCTGGATCTCGCGGATCGGCGGCCCCGATCCTCTCCCCCGTTTGTGGGTCGATCATGATGCTGTTCGTGCGGCCCTGGGTGTCGCCAACAACGACTCGATGCCCCATCTCCTCCAGCACGATCAGGGCCTGAACGATCTCAGCCCGGTCCTCCACGCGAACCCTGTCAGGCAGCCATTGATGGTGTAGGCGGGGCGCGTGGACGGCATCGCCAATCCCCATCTTGAAGTCCACTAGATTGAGAATCACTTGCAGCACGCTGTTTATGATCGTTCGGCCTCCAGGGCTGCCGACTACCGCTGCAAGTTGCCCGCCCCTGGTCAAGATCGTTGGAGTCATACTGGACAGCATGCGCTGCTCTGACCGGGCCAGGTTAGGCTCCGTGCCTATCAAGCCCGTTGTGTCGGTCAAGCCTGGCCTGCCGTTGAAGTCACCCATCTCGTTGTTCAGCAGGAACCCGGCCCCCGGAACCGTGATCTTGGAGCCGTAACCGGCCTCCAGGGTATATGTGACCGCCACTGCCATGCCGTCCTGATCTACTACAGAGTAATGCGTCGTTTCGGTGCTTTCGTACGGCAGGTGCACGTCCGTCGGGTCGGACGGTGTAGCCATTGCAACGTTGATGGTCTCTCGTAGAGCACTCGCGTACTCCTTGCTGGTCAGCCGTTCCACCGGCACTTGTGCGTAGTCTGGATCGGCCAAGAACCTCGCCCTGTCGCGATAAGCCCGCCTCATGGCTTCCACGAGATGGTGAACGTACTCCGGTGAGTTGTGACCCATCGCCGCCAAATCGTATCCTTCGAGGACGTTCAACATCTCTACCAGGATGGTGCCCCCGCTGCTTGGCGGTGGCATACTGATGATCTCGTGGTCACGATAGCTGCCGCGAACCGGAACGCGTTCTCTGACCTCGTAACGAGCTAGATCTTCTTCCGTGATGAGTCCGCCTCCGCGCCGCATCTCCTCGGCAATCAACCGGGCCGTCTCACCGGAGTAGAATCCGTCGCGCCCATTACGCAGAATTCGCTCCAGCGTGTTGGCCAGGTCAGGCTGCCGGAACGTCTCTCCCTCTCGGTACGGCACACCGCCGTTTGAGAACTGCGCTACGCTGGCTTGAAAGGGCTGCATCCGTTCTAGGACCGACTCCATCGATTGAGCCAGGCCCGGCATGAGTTCGAACCCATCGCGCGCCAGATCGATGGCTGGTTGTAGTATCTGGGACCATTCGAGGCTGCCGTACGACTCGTGTGCCTCAACAAACCCCGCCACAGTTCCGGGGACGCCAACCGCGAGGTGGCTGTTGTGGTGGATCCGGCGCGAGTATTCACCGTCTTCGTCCAGGAACATCTCTGGGTGGGCCGCTATTGGTGCTTTCTCCCTGTAGTCGAACGCGGTCGTGGTGCCGTCCGGGAATCGGATGACCATGAAGCCGCCCCCACCGATGTTGCCGGCCGAAGGGTGTGTCACCGCGAGGGCGAACCCGGTTGCTATGGCCGCGTCGACGGCGTTGCCTCCGGACTCCAGGATCTCCATCCCGACTCTGCTGGCAATCTCGGTTGCCGAGACCACCATTCCGTGCTCGGCTCGGACCTCAGCATCCCTTGCGCAGGAGGAAACCGCAGTCAGCGTCGCTGCGGCGGTGATGCAGCGAAGTAGCCATTGACGTGATAGACTGCTCTGTGAAGAAGCACGCATGTTCTTGTCTCGTTGCTGATGTAGTCCGGAAGCTAATTACCCTTCGGACGGCCGGTAAGACTGACGTTCCGGTTCCTTGACTTGGTATGACTAGAGCGATTACTTGCGATCGCGGCTCAACCAAGACCGCCAAGTTCTCGTGACAGCGCGAGTGGAGGAACCGAGAGACATGCCATTTTCTGGAGACGAGCGGCGGCGTGGCCAACGTCGGCAAAGAGATCGGCGAAAAGGCCCGAAGCGAAAGGGAGAGAGGCGCAAGAAGGACGTTCCGGTGGATCCGGAACGGCGTGAGGGAGAGGATCGACGCAAGGCTGATCGTCGCGCGAAGACGGTGCGGAGTGGCGAGGACAGGAGGGAGGAGTAGCTACAGTTGGCAAGCTTGTCTTGTCTATTCCCTCGGCAACCGCTGCTCCATGTCCGCCACCACGTAAGTCATCACAGCCATCGCAGCCACGCATAGCGCCATCTCCCGCGGATCCAGCTTGTCGATGGTGTCGGCTTCTGTGTGGTGGTACCAGAAGTAACGAGAGCCGTCCACCTGCAACCCCATACCAGGTACGCCCTCCCGCATCAACGGGCCAATATCGGCACCGCCACCGCCGCGCGACACCTTCACCCCTAGCGGCTCCAATAGGCGACCCACGTCTTGAATCAGCTCGAATGCCGCGTCCGATCCTGTGAAACCCAAGGCCTCAGGCTCAAACACGCCCCCATCCGTTTCCATTGCCAGCACGTGATTGTCCAGCTCATCGACGTGGGCGTCTCGGTAGCCCTGACCGCCCCGGAGCCCAATTTCCTCGTTGGTCCAAAGAACGACTCGCACGGTTCTGCGAGGACGCAGCCCGAGCTTTTGCATCACGCGGAGCACTTGCCACGCCGCCACACAGCCGCCCGCGTCATCCATGGCGCCTTGACCCACGTCCCACGAATCGATATGCCCTCCCAGCACGACGATCTCCTCGGGGTTCTCAGAGCCAGTTATCTCGGCAACCACATTCCGCGACCGTACCTCTGGCAGCATCCGTCCCTCCATGTAGAGCCGCACGACGATGCGGTCTCCACGGTCCTGCATGCGCTGCAGTAGTCCGGCGTCCTCGACGGTGATGGCCGCGTGCGGGATCTGACGCACATCCTCGGCGTAGTACATCCCCCCGGTGTGCGGAGTGCGCATCGAGTAGGGAGTGACGGACCGGATCAGGCTGGCCACCGCTCCCACCCGAGCGGCCTCTATGGCCCCGCGACTGCGGTACTGCACTGTCTCGCCGTAAGTCGTGAAAGGAGCGTTGAAGAGCACGATCTTCCCGGCCGCCTCAGCCGCCCGCTC
>JBDHHP010000023.1:0-38622 GCA_039589275.1 Gemmatimonadota bacterium
CGGATCCTGAACGACCGCATGTCCGCTCATCGCCACGATGCCTGACGTGACCGTCCAGACGTGAAGATCATGCACCTCCCAGACCTCAGCCACGTCCGCTATTGCACGAGCCACGTCTCCCAGATCGATGTGTTTCGGCGTTGCCTCTAGCAGCACGTCGACGCTCTCGCGCACGAGCCGCCAGGCACCCACCATGATCAGGAGTGAGATGAACACGGACACGGCCGGATCTGCTACAGTCCAGCCAGTGAGGAGCACCACGGCACCGGCAAGCAAGACGCCGACCGACCCGAGTAGGTCGCCCATTATGTGCAAGTATGCCCCGCGTACATTCAACGACTCGTCGCGCCCCCGATGCAGAACCGCCAGGGCCACTGCGTTGGCAACAAGACCTACTGCGGCGACGCCGAACATCACTGAGGCGTTGATTTCGGGCGGCACCCTCAGACGCTCAACCGCATGCCACAGGATCGTAGCCGCCAACACGAACAGCACTGCGCCGTTCACCAGGGCGGCGAGTATCTCCAGTCGCAGGTACCCAAACGTCTTCTCCGACGTGGCCGGGCGCTCGGCGATCCAGGAGGCCAGCAGCGCCAAGGCCACTGCTGCTGAATCGGTGAGCATGTGACCCGCATCAGCCATCAGCGCAAGCGAGTTGGACAACCAGCCACCGACAAACTCGGCACCCATTATGGTGGCCGTGATGACCAGCACCAGCCTGAGAGATCGGGTGTATCTACGGCTGATCGCCTGGCCTACACAGGCCAACGAGTTGTCGGCAGCGGAAGCCGGCGGCATTAGGCGCCGTTCCGCTGCAGCGCGTGAAGCCTTAGCTTATCGTCACTGAAGATCATGGAAGAAATCACTCTAGGTTCGCTACTGCTGCGCGGCGCGCTCATTCTCATATTGCTCGCCGCCAACGCCTTCTTTGTCGCCGCCGAGTTCGCGCTCGTGGCCTCCCGGAAAACACGCATAGAAGAGATGGTTCGGCAAGGCGACCGCAGGGCCAAGACGGTTCAAGCGGCACTGAACGACCTCTATCGGCAGCTGTCAGCGGCGCAGCTCGGAATCACGCTCGCGTCGATTCTGCTCGGGTACGTCGCTGAAGAAACCGTGGCTGTCATTCTGCGCGATTGGGTCTCGGCACTGCCATCAGCATTGAGCTTCCTCGGCAGAGCGGCGTTCGTCTCGATCATCGCTGTCTCCGTGATTACCGCGCTTCACGTTGTGGTAGGGGAGCAGGCGCCAAAGGCAATGGCCATCAAGTTCCCCGAGAAGACCAGCCGGTGGGCCGCGGCTCCCTTGATATTCTTCTCGTGGATAACGCGACCAGTCACGAACTTCCTCAACTTCAGCTCCAATCGCCTGGTACGCCTGATGGGCATGAAGGACACGGAGCAGGGACACGGGAGAGTCCATTCGCCAGACGAAATCGTGATGCTGGTCAAGAAGACCAAGGACGCCGGCCGGCTCAACGATGACGACGTGAGAATGATCGAAGGGGTCTTCGAGTTCACCGAGAAGACCGTTAGTCAGGTAATGACCCATAGGACTCACGTGACAGGTTTGAGTGACGACCTCAGCGTGGAACAGGCTGCCGACGCGGTTGCCGAAGTCGGAAGGTCGCGCTATCCGGTGTTCAGGGAATCGCTCGATGACGTGGTCGGGATCATTCATGTGAAGCAACTGCTTGCGGCCCTCCGAAAGGACCCATCTGCAAGAATCACGACGCTGATGCGTGAGCCGCTGTTCGTGCCGGGCACACGCGAGGTGGAGGACGTGCTCGCCGACCTCAAGCGGCTCAAGACGCATATGGCCGTCGTGCTGGGTGAGTACGGAGGCACCGCCGGCATAGCTACCATGGAGGACCTGATTGAAGAGATCGTTGGCGAGATTTACGACGAATACGACGAGACCGAGCTGACGCCGACATCCAACGGAGACTTCATCACGGTGCCCGGTGACGCTGAGCTAGAAGACCTCAACCGGCAATTCGATCTATCTCTGGAGGACGATGCGTATCAGACCATTGGCGGCTTCGTCTTCGGTAAGCTCGGCCGCCTTCCGATTCAAGGCGACGTCGTAGAGCTCAAGGATGCGACGCTGGAAGTGCTGCAAATGGAGGGAAGGAGGATTGACTCCGTGAAGGTCACACCTCAGCAAAGGCTCGACACATAACGGTCAGCTGAGCGACCGTATTACACGCGTCCGCGAGTCAATTCAACCGCCAGCGCAACTGCCTCTCGCATCGATCCGGAATCGGCGATCCCCTTACCCGCAATATCAAAGGCCGTGCCGTGATCCGGCGCCGTACGAACGAACGGCAGGCCCAAGGTCACGTTCACACCTCTGCCAAATCCAGCGACCTTGACGGCTGTCATTCCAACGTCGTGATACGGTGCCAGCACGGCGTCGAACTCCCCCCTCATCGCCCTGACGAACACCGTGTCAGCCGGATACGGTCCCTGGAAACCGAGCTCCTGCGCCACTGGACCCAACAAATGGCCGTCCTCACTGCCAAACAAACCGCCCTCCCCCGCATGCGGGTTCAGCGCGCACAGAGCAATGCGCGGATCCTCGCAACTCCACCAATCGCGCAGAGCCCGCTCCGTCAGCCGCCCGACTGCCAGAATCCGCTCCCGCGTCAACTCGCGCGGCACGTCTCTGAGCGGAATGTGTGTGGTCATCAGCACCACGCGCAGAGATCCGGTCACGAGCATCATCGCGGTGCGCACGCCACCTGCCAGCTCACCCAGCCACTCGGTATGACCGGGATAGTGATAACCAGCCAAGTTGAAGGCGTGCTTCTCAGCCGGGCCAGTGACTATGGCTTGGACGGAGCCGGACATTGCGAGGGAGACAGCGGTTTCGAGTTGCATAGCGGTCAGGCGACCAGCGGCCTCAGTGGGTAGGGAGGGGGGAGGAGTACCCTCAGGAATCCTCCCCCCTCCTCGCTCCTCATCGACCACCACATGCTCCGCACGAATGCCCCGTATGAGTTCTCCTGGTCCCACCACCACATAATCCCCGCCTTCCGGCGGATCCTCCAGCACCTTTGCCACGATTTCCGGTCCAATGCCGCGGGGATCGCCCAGTGTTATCGCGACGCGAGGACGCATAGTGACTAGTCTGGGAGACGGATATCTACGTAGGTAGCTTGGCGCAGCGTTCGCAGATAACGCTCGACCCCGTTTTGCTCGGCCAGCCGGGGTCCAAGCTGACCACGTATGTCCTCGAACGTGGCCATTCCTGCGGGCCGCGAGCCCTCCAAGATGATCACGGCGTAGGCCACTTTCCCATTGCCCCGATCTAGCTCTACGGGTCCCAAGATGTCGCCGGGCTCGGCAAGGGCGAACGCCACACGATAGGACTCTGGCAGATTGTCACGCGGCGCGTCTTCCGCAACACGTTCCTCGGGCCTCGAGTGATGCAAACGAACCAACGAGTCGTACGGAACGCCCGCACGCAGCTGTCTCAGCACGCTGTCCGCCTCCTGTCGAGCCGCCTCCCTATTGGCAGCAGTCAGTGCGGGCGCAATCAGGATGTGCCGTGCCTGAACCGAAGCAGGTTCTGCGCGCTGAACCTGAATGATATGAAAGCCGTAGGTGGTATACACCGGAAGGGAGAACGCGCCAGGCCGCAGCCTGAACGCCGCATCCTCGAACTCTCGCACCAGCCCCTGGCCGCGACGGAACCAACCAAGATCGCCGCCCCGCACCGCGCTACCGGAATCGGCGGAGAACAGTCGCGCGAGTTCGCCAAAATCTTCACCCTCAACCAACAACCCGCGTATGGAATCCGC
Organism: Gemmatimonadota bacterium; assembly: GCA_039589275.1. Classification (GTDB taxonomy): domain Bacteria; phylum Gemmatimonadota; class Gemmatimonadetes; order Gemmatimonadales; family GWC2-71-9. The sequence continues at coordinate 3,803 of JBDHHP010000023.1, forward strand.
CTTGGCAAACGCGACCCGCAGTGCAGTGCTGTCGGGCTCCGACATCACCACGATCTGACGAAAACTGACCGTAGCAGGCCTCTCACCGAATTGGTCCTTGTTCGCCTCATAGTAGGCCCTGAGTTCCTCCTCTGTCGCGGGAAGAGCCACAATCTCGCCTCTGGTTCTCAGTTCCTGTATCAACGCCTCCTGCAACAACGAACGCCGTTGCTGGTCCGCCAACCACAATCGGTATTCTTCCACGGTGCCGAAGCCAACCGACTGAAGCTCACGTTCCATATCGAGTTCCGACGCAAAGTTCTCGCGGATGTTTTGCATGGTCTCGTCGACAGCGCCCTGGACGTCTTCCTCAGTAACCAGCACCATGGTGTCCTGCGCAGCCGCCTGCACCATCAACTCCTGATCTATGAGGCCACTGAGCAGCCGCCGCTTGAGCATGAGCAGCGTTTCGGGATCCTCAGGAAGCTGACCACCCTGACTGCGCCAGGTGTTCTCCTGTTCCTGCAAACGCGACAGCGGTATTGGCGTGTCTCCCACAACCGCCACGATTCTGTCCACAGGTACTCGAAGAACCTCTTGCGCTGCGAGAGATTGTGAGAGCAGCAAGAGGATGGACGCAGTCCACATACAAGATCTTCTAAAGCTCATCGCTCTCCTCCCTTACCTCTGAGGAGTCTGTGTCTCTGTTCCGATCTGCCTCGGCTTGCTCCGCCGCCTCCATTAGGACCCGGAGGCGCGCGCCATGTGCCAGGGCGCGCTCCAGCGCGGTGCGTGACGTTCTCCAGTCCATCTCACTCCGCAATTTCTCAGCCAGGAACGGAGGTACCGGAACGAGCAGCGCTAGGTCGTTGGTGAGGGCAGTCAGGTAAGCGTCGACGGCGCTGGCCGCAACCCGCAGCCGGTCATCCGGTTTGTCGACTCCTGTGAGCAACGAATCCACGCCCAGGGCCGAGCGCAGCAGGTCTAGATCCTCGGCCAGCGATTGCCGCAAAGCCGTGAATCCGTCATGTGTGAGTTCATATCCCGCGTCGCGCGCCTCCCTCGCGAGCACCTCGTTGCGCATGAGGCCTCGCAGAAACGTCGTCATCTGCTCGTCGTCCCACTGGCGCGCTTCCGCCGTGTATTCAACGGGAAGAGCCTTGAGCCAGCGACGGAGATCGGCAACCGTAAACCGATTCTTCCGATACCTCGCCAGCACCCGACTCGACCCTCCGTTCTCCATCGGCCTGGAGGCCGCCACCCGCATGAGTTCCGGCGCTTCAGGTGCCACGGCGAATTCCCACCTGGTTTCCAGCTCAGCAACAAGTGCTGCATTCATTCTGTCTATCAAGACCTGTTGTACATCGGCACCGAACTGGCCGCGCACCTCCTCCAAGCTAGGCCTGCGGATTACGTGATAGCCGAGCTCGGATTCGGTGACCTCCGAGATCTCCCCAGGGGACAGCGAGAACACAACACTGTCGAACTGGGCGAGTGTTTCACCTCTCGTGACAAGGCCAAACCTACCGTTCAGCACCTGAGACGCCGAGTCCTCGTTTTCGCGATTAGCTCGAAGCCAACCCGACGGCCCTGAGCTAGCCATGGCCCGGAGACGCTCAGCCTTGCGTCTTTGGACGGCCTTGGCGGTGGGATCATCAACTGCCGGGGTGCCAACGAGGATGTGGTAGATGAGGCGATGTTCACCGGCTGCATAGGCGCTGTCGATGGTGGCAGCATCAACGGTCACACGCCGACTCACGATGTCGTCGTAGTAGTGAGATAAGACCTGTAGCTGGGCCTCGCGCCACATCGTCTCGACGACGGTAGCCGAATCGAGGAGCGAGTCTCCGGCTGCAAGCCGTTGCGCGACGAGTGAGTAGTCGACCCACAATCCCACCATCCGTTCCACGACCGCCGGCTCCAGTGGAACGTAGCTACCCCGCGCCACGATCTCACCGAGTCGATCCACGCTTATCTCGTGACTTCCAGCCCGGGCGACCACACTTCCGCGCGAGTCGAGGGCGTCGCCGGATCCGCATCCGGCACAGACCCAGAAACACGCTGCGCAGACGCCTAGGGCGGTCGTTTTGGTGCTGCTACTCACCTAGCGCTGCCTCGTCCTCCTCCGCTCGCCACGGTGTCACGAGCAGCCTTCAATTGCTCGGCTCGCTCAATGGCGCGTTCCAGACCACCATACGAGAACTTCCAACTAGATTCGGCTCGGAGCTTTCGCGCCAAGAACGGGGGTACGACGGAGATGTCGCGATCTGTCGTGAGAATGCGCTTCATGTACTCCTCCAACACCCGCGCCGTAACGTCGTTCCATTCGGACGGAGCTACGTTCGCCAATGCCGAATCGGCGCGCATGGCGCTGCGTACACGCGCGATGCGTCGCCTCAGCTCATTCTTGGCCATAGAATACATGCTGTCCGTCGGCGTTGTCCCCACGCTCTTGGCCTCGAGGAACAACACCTCCCATTGCATCGCATCTCGCGCCATCTCGTTCAGGAGCTCGTCGGGGGCACCCTCGATGCTCATGTGCTCCTGCACCGGTAGTGCCTGCAGCCAGCCAACAAAGTCAGAGTCCGTCAGGCGGCCACCGTCGTACGTGCCAACCAGACGCCCAGGTGCAAGGGCCAGTATCCTGATTGGTCGATCCGCCGCATCTCGGATGATATCCGGTCCCGCTTCAGTGACACTCACATTGCGCCGCTCGGACAACTGATCTGCAAACGCTACGCGCCAGCGTGATTCCAGAATCTCTCGGATCTCCCGCTCGAACAGGTCGCGCACTTCCTCCAGCTCCGGTCGCCGGACTACGTGGAAACCGTACTGAGTCTCAACGACCGCAGACAACTCGCCTGGTTCCAACGAGAAGGCGACGTCCTCGAATTCCGGAGGATTTTCACCCCGTGTTATCACCCCCAGCCTTCCGTTCGTCGCCTGCGTGTTGTAGTCGTCAGTGGCTTGTGCCTCCCGCGACCAGGACCCGCCCGCGGCCAGCCGCGTCCTCACGCGACTTGCCTGCCGTTGCCTAGCCGAATTCTCTGCAGTCGAAAGATGGCCGCCACCCCGCACGAGTATTTGATCGATCACCCTGTGGTTGCCGGCTCGATACGCGCTGTCGACCACGGACGAATCCACGATCACCTGCTCGGAAGCCAATCGCTCGAAGAAAAGCTGTACCGTGCCCGTCAGCACCTCGGGCCACATCGCCTCTCTAACCGTGGTCGTGTCGAGCAGTGAATCACCTTGGACGAGTTGTTGCAGGAGCAACGAGTATTGCACCCACATCCAAGCCCACCTCTCCACCACCGAATGCTGCAGCAGCACGTCCCCCTCAACTAACGTCTCGGCAAACCAGTCCACGGTCAGTTCGTGACCGCCGGCTCGGGCCACGATGTTGCGGTCGAACAGGCCGCATCCTGAAAGAACGAAGGCCAGCAATACACTCATCAGCAGTCGACGCATCATTTCTCCTGAGCGATATCGGATGTCACCACGCTCGTCAGTTCGCCGTCCTCTCCAACGACAGCGGTCAATGCCCGCACCAGCCCGTTACCCATCGGAATCCCTCCGAGTCGCGTCAACCGCAGGAACAGCGGCACAGTTCTGCGGACATCGGCATTGAACTGCACTTCTTCCAGCGCCGCCGACAGCCGCATCATGCGCGGTGCCGCTCCAGCCCTGAACTTGAGGCGTGCTTCGTCACCCCTCACCAACACCGTCTCTAGTCCCAACTTGGCGCCAAGCGCACGCAGCTCCGAGACCAAGAGCAACCGATCCGCTTCATCCGGCAATGCTCCAAACCGGTCACGCAGTTCCTCGCGCAACACGGCAATTTCGCCAAGGTCACCAGTACACGCTAGACGTCGATAGAAGTCCAGCTTGGCGACGTCGTCCGGGACATACGAGTCCGGCAGATAGGCGGGCGTGTCGAATATCACCTCGGGCGGCGGCGAACCCTGCTGCGCAGTGTCTCCCTTGAGAGCGCGAACCGCGTCGTTCAACCACCGCATGAACAGATCGAACCCGACTGCGTGCGCGTACCCGGACTGCTCTGCTCCCAGGAGATTACCCGCACCGCGTATCTCGAGATCCCTCAAGGCAATGCGGTATCCGGATCCCAATTCGGTGTGGTGTTCAAGCACCTTGAGCCGCTGTTCGGCTTCGGCATGTACGACATCCGGAACCAGCAGATAGCAGTAGGCACGTCGGTGCCCCCTACCGACCCGTCCGCGCAGTTGGTACAGCTGCGCTAAGCCGAACTGATGAGCCTGGTGTATGATCATCGTGTTGGCATTGGGGACGTCGAGACCCGACTCGACGATCATGGTCGAGACCAGCACGTCGATCTCTCCCCCTACGAACCGTCTCATCACCGCATCGAGCTCCCGCTCGCGCATCTGACCATGTGCCACTTCGACCGCGCCTCTTCCTGCCGGGAGCAATCTTCTGACTCGCTCGCCAATGGTCTCAATCGTCTCGATCCGATTGTGTACGAAGTAGACCTGTCCGCCGCGATCGAGTTCTCGCGCCAACGCCTCTTCGAGAAGCTCGTCGTCCCATGGCTCGACAAAGGTGAGAACCGGAGAGCGATCACGCGGCGGGGTCTCCATGATCGTCAGATCCCGCAGGCCCGACAGCGCGAGATGAAGAGTGCGTGGAATCGGAGTCGCAGTTAGAGTGACTACGTCCACCTCCAAGCGCAGCGCCTTGAGGCGCTCCTTGTGCTTCACTCCGAAGCGGTGTTCCTCGTCTACTATCAGGAGACCGAGGTTCTTGAAGTTCACGTCCTTGGAAAGGACGCGATGGGTGCCGATTACGACGTCCACCGAACCGTCAACCAACCCGCTGAGCACGGCCCGCTGCTCGGCATTGGTCCTGAAACGCGATAGGACCTCAATTCGCACCGGATATTCCGCCAAGCGGTCGCCGAAGGTCCGGCCGTGCTGTTCGGCCAGGATCGTCGTCGGAACCAGAACTGCTGCCTGCTTTCCTGCCTGCACCGCTTTGAACGCCGCTCGGATCGCCACCTCGGTCTTACCGTAACCGACATCGCCGACCACCAACCGGTCGGCGGGCTGCCCTCGTTCCATGTCACGCTTGGTCTCTTCCGTGGCGCGCCTCTGATCCGGTGTGTCCTCGTACAAGAACGACGATTCCAGTTCTCTCTGCCACCGAGTGTCCGGCGGGAAGGCAAATCCGCTGGCGATGGACCGCTGGGCGTAAAGTTCCAGCAACTCAGACGCCAGACGCTTCACAGCAGCCTCGGTCTTGGCCCGCTGTTTGCTCCAACGAGTCCCCCCTAGCCGATCGATCTTTGGTAGAGGCTGCGTCTCGTCGTCGCCACCAACCCTGTACGGCTCCACTTGATCCAATGCGTACAGCGGCACGTTGAGCCGATCGCCCCCTTGGTACTCCAGCACCACGACCTCCATCGGGGTGCCAGCTGCCATGTCAATAGACTGGATGCCGCGGTACACCGCGATCCCATGATCCAGGTGCACCACGTAGTCGCCTGGAGCCAACGATCCAACAGCTTTCGAGAGGGTGGCCTGACGATACCGTCGCGGGCGTCGGATTCGTCTGGCACGACTAAAGATCTCGTGGTCCGTCAGGATCGAGAGGTCCGGCAAGCGGAACCCACCGCTGAGCGAGCCGAGTGCCAGAGTGAGATAGCGTGGAAGCCTCTGTCCCGGACGATCCGGGTCCGACAGCAACTCCTCTAGCCGTTCCAGCTGCCCTTCGTTGTCGCATAGAATCGTGGTCGGGCCGTCTGACACTATCCGAGTCAGAGCCTTCATGTTCCGACGCACCTCGGGCGCCGGCTGTAGGCCGAAGTCGTGCGCTGCGACGGAATCGCCCAAGGCGAGTTGCGAATAGGAGTCCCATTTGCTTCGCCAGGCAATCGGATCCAGAAACACGGCTTCGCGACCAGGCACGTCCTCACCACGCCGCAGGGCAACCTCCACGTGATGCCTCGCCTCCTCCCACACTCGATCGATCTCTTTCACTTCATCCCGCGCCGCGATGACCAGCAGCGTATCGGGTGGCAGCAGATCCAGCAAAGATCGCCGATCTCCAGCAATTCCCTCCCCCTCGTCTCGTGCCTCCTCCTCGTGTGCCACCGGCCTCACGGGCAGGACGGTAACCGCTTCGACCTCCCCCTCCGACCTCTGGCTATCCAAATCGAAGCTCCGGATCGAATCGACGTCATCCCCCCACCACTCCACGCGCGCCGGAGCCGCCATCCCAAAGCCGTACACATCCACGATCCCGCCGCGGACCGCGAACTGCGCCACGTCGATCACCGAGGGACGTCTCTCGTACCCCATCTGTTCCAGACAGTCAACGACGGCACCCAGGGACCGAGATTCGCCTCGGCGCAGCTCTAGCCGGTGCGCCGTCACCGACCCGGCCATCCGGGTAACCTCGGCTGTTGCCGGCACAGTCGACACCAACGCGCGCACGCGCCCATCCAGCAGCTCGTGTATGGTCTCGATACGTTCTCCAGCGATTTCCAGATGAGGCTCTTCTTCACCTAGCGCCTCGCGCTGGGGGTAGAGGCCCACCGCGTCACCCAACAACACGGCGAGATCGGAATGCCAGCGTTCAGCCTCGGGCGGGTCGTTACAAACGAACAGGAAGGTGCGCTGTGGCAGATGCTCGGCCAGAGCCGCAACGAGCACCGCCGCGCTCGACCCAGGTAGGCCTGTCACAGCCAATCGCTCTCCCCGGGCTGGCAGCAACCGCACCAGTTCACGGGTTGCGGGGAGCTCAACCAACCGCCGAATCAGATCCGGCAACATCATGATGCGCCCCGGCTTGCTCTGACCGAACTCGCCACGGCGAACTCCATAAGCACGGCAAGCAATGATGCCAGGAGTAACAGTCCCGTCAGATCAGCCCGCTCGAGACCCGCAAACAACTCTCTGCCAAGCCGATCGGACTCGACAAGTCGGGCATTGGAACCCAATAGCGCGCGGAGTTCCCTCCCATCGGCCGGGTCGAGTCGCGATTCCCGCACATCATGATTGACTGAGAGGGCTCCAATCGTGTCCCCGGTGGCGTTGCGCAGGAAGTACGCACCGGAGGTGAGCGGCGCGTGCTGTCGCAGGTCGCTGGGAACAGGTACGATTCCACTCTGCCCAATCAGCTCTACGGTGCCCGGCGGTAGGTCCACCGTCTCACCTGCAGTGGCCGACAGCATCCAGGCTTCGCGAGCAGCAACCCGATTCACCAAGAAGTCCAGAAAGGGCACGAACCGAGCGGACACCGGGAGATCACTCCAACTGGGCTCCATCCGGCTAGCCACGAGGATCACGTTTCCGTACCGTGCTAACCATGCCTCGTTGGCGACCCGAGCGAACACCTCTCCGCCAACTGTGAGGCGATGCCGCCGCAGCACGGTGGCGCCCGTGCCGATCTCGCCTTCCAGTTGCCACTCCCCTTCCAGTAGCTCTCCGAACCGTGCGGTCGAACCTAGCGCCGCTAACGAGCGGTTGACCGCACCGACCAGCGCGGCTTCTGCAGGGGGAAACACAACAGTGGTGCTACTTGTCGGCTCGTCGGATAGCACCACGTCGGGTCCCGTGACCACCCGCTCCCCCTGCCGCAGCACCGCCATCGCATCCGCCACGAAGCGGCCAGCGCCCGGCGTGGTAGTCACCGCCGCCGCCGGGGCGGTGAAGACCGGGATGTACAGCCTGTCGTCGGCTTTGAACTCGTCCGGGTCGAGTTCGACAGCGGCCGTGATCCAACCGAGAGCCCCCATTTCTCCCGACAAAGCGACCTGTTCGCCGGGGGATGCGACCGTACGCGCAAGGTCCCTACCCTCTACCGTGAGCCGGACAGTAGTAGCAGGCCCCCCGGTCCCTCCCAATGCGACTACTACCGTTCCATCGGGAGACCAGACTGGTGGTTCGGACCGCGCCGATTCTAGCCACCGATTGTCGGGCGCACGCGGTGCGCGGGCCACAGCGACTGGCACCGGTACCTCCGGGCCACCGGACAGCGCACTTCTCTGCAAATCACTCAGCACCACCACCTGTTTGTCGGGAAGGGGATCATCCAGGACGGCTCGCGCAGCAATCCTGATCGCGCTACCCAGATCCAACCGTATGGGCACAGGCGCGATGCTGTCCAGCCAAGAGAGGGCCTCTAGTCGAGTCGTCCGCCGCGGTACACCGTCAGCCAGCATGAGCCAGAGTCGATCTCCGGCAGCGATCTGCCCCACCGCAGTTCGGGCCGACTCGAGCAATGCATTCAGAACTGGGCGTCCCTCAACGACTACAGAGGAAGACAACGAGTTGTCCAGCACCACCGCGACCGCCGTCGGAGGATGAGATGCGCCCGCCTCAACCCGGGCAACGGGTTTAGCCGCCGCCATCACCAAGAACACGATCGCCAATGTCCTCAGCGCTAACAGCACCAGGTTACGCAGCTTCAAGTGCCGACTGTGCTCTCGCTCGGTGGCGGTCAGGTAGCGCACCGCTGGAAAGACCACCACCGGGGGCAATCGCCTACCCAATAGATGAAGCAGTGCTGGGATCGCGGCAGCTGTCAGCGCCAGCAGCGCCAAGGGCTGCAGAAAGGAAATCACCCTAGTTTAGCCCGACGAGCTGTGGCCCGCCGCAACACGTACCCATACGGCGCGGTGGTCAGCACGTGGTGATAATCGATCCCCCGACTTCTGCACGTGGACCGCCAAGCCTCGATGGTGCGGCGGACGGTGGACCGGTAGGCGGCGCGAAGCTCGCGAGGACGCACAATCGCGCTGGCGCCGGATTCCGGATCTTCGAATCGCGCCTCGGCTGGCCCAGCCAGGTCCAATTCACCGGGGTCCATTATGTGGAACACCAGAACTTGGTGGCCGCGATGCCTGAGATACTGCAGTGTCCGCAGCACGAGATCCCGGTCGAACAGAAGGTCCGAGACCAGTATTACCAGACCCCGGCGCCGTAGCAGATCAGTGACTCTTCGGAGTGCGGGCTCGGCGGCGGTGCCATGACCCGGAGTCACTCCATCCACCGATCGAAGGAGAGTCCACCAATGGCGCGAGCGCGCCCGCGCCCGAACGATCTCCCGCACTGAATCGTCGAACGCGATGAACCCTGTCGCGTCGCGCTGCCGTAACATTATCAGGCTCAACGCCGCCACCAATCGCTTAGCGTACTCGAGCTTGCTCAACCGTTCCGGCTCCCCACCCCAATCCATGGACGCGCTCACGTCCAACACAATCATCGACCTCAGGTTGGTCTCCTCTTCGTACTGCTTCACGAACAGCCGGTCAGATCTAGCCAGCATCTTCCAATCGAGGTAGCGCAGCTCGTCTCCCGGCTGATACGGGCGGTGCTCCGCAAATTCAACGGAAAACCCACGAAAAGGTGATCTGTGTAGGCCAGCAAGAAAGCCTTCCACAACGGCACGCGCCACGAACTCGATACCGCCCAATTGGGCGACCTCGAATGGGTCGAGTAGATCGGCTCGTTGGCGAACAGCAGTCATAGACTCCGCAGCTCAGTCACCGTGGCGCAAGCGCGTGCCCGAATACTAAGGGCCTTTGCGACCTCGCGAACGACCCGATGTCATCAATGGAGGACAGCTTGCACAGTTTGTGACTCCCATCACGTAACATAAAGCATTGCAGTTACTATACATACGCGAAGTGCCAGGCTGGCACGGTGTGTGCCTTTGGCCTATTGGGACACTTGCGGTGACGGGTAAGGACGCTGGAGGTGCAGTATGATCAGACTTATGCTCCTCGCGACGCTGTCGCTTTCGGGGAGTGCCGATGTCTCCCCCCTTCGGGGGGAGGAATTGGTCGTGCGCGCATCGCAAGTACCGCCAAGCGTCCAGGTGTGGACTGACCAAGAGGTGGTGCAGCGGTGGGAGCGAGCGCGAGTCTGGATCCAGACCGACCAGGACGCATATGTGACCGTATTGCGGATCGACACCGACGGCAGGGTACGGGTTCTGTACCCACACCAACCCTGGGATGACAACTACATCGGCGGCGGCCATGAACTGGAGATCTGGAACCCAGACCGGTCCCGCGGACCCGAGGCATTCGTCGTGGATGACTACCCTGGCACGGGTTATCTGTTTGCCGTTGCCAGCAGCATACCGTTCGAATACGGCTCTCTTGCCAGCGCAGAGCACTGGGACTATCGCAATGTGGCATACAGTGGTCGGATTCGGGGCGATCCGTTCGCAGCGCTAATGGACTTGATCGATAGCATTCTGCCGACCGCCGGCACGGAGTACTCCTACGACGTGTTCACGTATCACGTTGGGGAGATCTACGACTACCCTAGGTTCCTCTGTTACGAGTGCCACGCCTACACCCCGTACCAGTCGTGGAACCCCTATCGACACTACTGTGCCGCGTATCAGATGGTGGTGTTTGACGCGCCTTACTACTACCCAGCCCGCGTGTATGCAGGCACGCGCGTAGTGTACGCAACGCCTCAGAGGATAGAGCCACGCTTCGTGTTCAAGCAGCGTGGACCGGACGAGCCGCACACCGTGACGATTCGCGATGCGCCGTCCAACGCAACAGCCCGACGCGCATTCAGCAAGGCCTCGGCCGCCGACGTTGGCGGTATCGGCACAGTACCTACTCCAGTGACCCGGCCGACAGTCCTGCGCGAACAACCTGACCTGAGATCTGTTGACTCCAGGCGCCCCACGGCGCGGTCTACCGCCCGGAGTATCTCGTCCCAGGCGCCTCGGCCAGACGCAGTGGTGCGCCTGCGTCCGAAGTTGGAACGCCGCATTCCCAACAGCCGCGGCGGGAAACCCGTACGTAGGCCCACCAGGGTGCGCCCACCAACCCAACCGGTGCGTCGACCTGCCTCTCCACCCAGCACAACGCCGCAGGTTAGGCCCAAGCCGACACCACCCATCTAGTGTCTCGGCGGCAGTTGTAGCTCGGCACCAGCTGCTATCTTTCGTCCCATCCTCAAGCGGAGACTGAAACACATGAGGCGTGAGTTCTTTGTTCTATTCACAACATGCGCGCTTCCCATGTCCGTTGCCGCACAAGCTCCGGCCTCAGTGGAGCGAGCCGTCAGCTCGATTACCGCGACGGACATGTACAATCGTATCGGCGTGATGGCGCACGATTCCATGGGTGGCCGCGACACTCCGAGCCCTGGACTGGAACTGACCGCTGGCTACATCGCCGCGGAGTTCGAGAAGATGGGATTGTCGCCCGGCGGGGACGACGGGACCTTCATTCAACGATATCCCATCAGCACAACTCAGCTCGCCGTGGACGCGTCAACCGTGTCGGTAGAAGACGGACCGCAATGGCGTGTGGGGCCAGACGTGCTTGTGCGCTTTGGATCTGCTTCTCAGCCATTGTCGGGCTCACTCGTGGTGGTGGACGGCAGTACCGGTGGCCTCGGTGCGATACAGGATGCGGATCTGACCGGTTCGGTGGTGCTTATCGCCTCGCCACCGGCGCAAAGCACCGGCCAACTGTTACAGGCGGTATTCGGTGCTGGAGCCGCTGCCATATTCATGGTGTCCGAGCGATCGGATAACGCGTGGAACATGATGCGAAGTCGCCAGGCGCGTCCTGTTACCCGCAAGGGTTGGGGGCAATCCAGAGGAAGAGGCTTATTCCTCGAAATCAGGGAGGCGGCCGTGGCGCCCGTGCTGAGGCGACATGGTTACGACCTTGCCCCGCCTCAATCCCGAGTGCAGCAGCCGGTGTCCGTTACCCATTTGCGTGACCTAACCATCTCGATTGACCTGCAATACACGGAGCTGGACCTCGTTTCAGCACCTAACGTGGTGGGAATTCTCGAAGGCAGCGACCCAGCGCTCAAGAACGAATACGTACTGTTCAGCGCCCACATAGACCACGTCGGGACGGGTAGACCGGTTGATGGAGATAGCATCTTCAATGGAGCAGACGACGATGCGTCGGGTACGGCCGCGATCATCGAGGCCGCAGAAGCCTACACAATGCTGAGCCCGCGACCCAAACGATCCATGATATTCCTGGGTGTGAGCGGCGAGGAAAAGGGTCTTTGGGGCAGCGAGTACTTCTCAGAGAACCCGGGAGTGGACATCACCCAGATCGTTGCCGACTTGAACGCCGATATGGTGAGCAGGAACTGGAAAGACACGGTCGTCGTGATCGGCAAGGAACACTCCGACCTCGGCGAGACGCTGAGCGAGGTGAATCAGGACCACCCCGAACTCAGCATGCACGCCATCGACGATATCTGGCCCGAGGAACGTTTCTATTTCCGTTCCGATCACTACAACTTCGCGCGCAGAGGAGTGCCTATCCTCTTCTTCTTCACCGGCACCCACGAAGACTATCACCAGGTGACGGACGAGGTGGAGCGGATTGATGCCGACAAGGCAGCGCGGATCACCAGACTCATGTTCCATTTGGGCCTCGAGGTCGCCAACAGCTCGGAACGGCCGCAGTGGGACCCTGAGAGCTACAGTCAGATTGTTGAGGTGGTTCCGTAGGAGGGACGGTGGGGGACGGTGGAGGACGGTGAGAGTGTCGATAGCTTCACCGTCCTCCACCGTCCCCCACCGTCTGAGAATCGAGGGGGATGGGGTGGGGCAGCGGTTATATTCTCACCAATGCGCCAAGACTCCGTCCGTAACTTCTGCATCGTAGCGCACATCGACCACGGAAAGTCAACGATCGCCGATCGGCTGATCGAGCTTACCGGTGCGCTCGACAAGCGGAAGATGCGCGCTCAGGTCTTGGATACGATGGACCTCGAACGTGAGCGGGGAATCACCATCAAGCTCAACGCCGTCCGCATGAACTACGTACGAGACGACGGGGTGTTCGAACTCAACCTGATCGATACCCCAGGCCACGTCGACTTCACCTATGAGGTTTCGCGATCGCTCAACGCGTGCGAGGGTGCGGTCCTGGTAGTGGACGCCAGCCAGGGCATTGAAGCGCAGACGGTGAGCAACCTCTTCCTGGCCTTAGACGCCGGACTCGAAATAATCCCCGTACTGAACAAGATTGATTTGCCGGCAGCGGAGCCGGACCGGAGGTCGCAAGAACTGCAAGAGCTGATCGGGGTGAGTGACTCCGAAATCTTGCGAGTGTCGGCCAAGGAAGGTGTGGGAATGGGAGACCTGCTGGACGCTATCATAGCACGCGTTCCGGCGCCCGCAGGTGACCCCAACGCTCCACTTCGAGCTCTGATCTTCGACACCTACTACGACCGGTATCGCGGCGCCATCCCCAGCATCAGGGTCGTCGATGGCAGCGTGTGTAAGGGAATGGAGATAGCCTTTGGCTCTCACTCCCGGGACCGGTACGAAGTTGCAGAGGTGGGATACTTACAGCTCGCGCAGCACTCCACCGACGCGTTGCAGGCGGGTGAGGTCGGTTACTTCGTCGCCAACATTCGAGGTGTGCAGGAGACACGAGTGGGTGACACCCTGTTGGATGCGGCAGAACCCGCCGTGGAGATGCTCCCAGGGTACCGCGACGTGCACTCGATGGTCTTTGCGGGTTTGTACCCGACAGACGCCAATCAATATGAGGAGTTGCGCGATGCCCTCGAGCGGCTGCAGCTGAACGATGCATCGCTGCACTACGAACCCGAGACATCTGTAGCTCTTGGTTTCGGTTTCCGCTGCGGTTTCCTTGGCCTGTTACACATGGAGATCGTTCAGGAACGGCTGGAGCGGGAGTTCGATCTGGATCTGATCACCACCGTGCCGAATGTTGAGTATCACGTCTACAGAACAGACAAATCGATGGAGGTGGTTGAGAACCCGTCCAGAGTACCGACAGGTTCCTCAGTAGACCGAATCGAGGAGCCGTTCGTGAGGCTGCGTATGACAACGCCTTCCGAATACATCGGGGCACTGATGCGTTTGGGACAGGAGAGGCGCGGCGAGTACGTCGGCATGCACTACTTGGACACGAGTAGGGTGCAACTTGAGTGGGACCTTCCTCTGGCAGAGATTATCCTCGACTTCTACGATCGACTCAAGACCGTGTCGCGGGGATTCGCTGCGATGGACTACGAATTCGCCGATTACCGCCAGGGTGACCTGGTCAAGCTCGATATGCTGATAAACGGAGATCCGATTGACGCGTTCAGCGTGATCATTCATCGGGACAAGGCATACGATTGGGGCCGGAAGATCGCGTCGAAACTCAAGGAGCTGATACCGAAGCAGTTGTTCGAGGTAGTGATTCAGGCGTCGATCGGCTCCAAGGTCATAGCTCGCACTACGGTCCAGGCCCTGAGGAAAAATGTCACGGCCAAGTGCTATGGCGGAGACGTGACCCGCAAACGCAAGCTTCTAGAGAAGCAAAAGGAAGGGAAGAAACGCATGAAACAGGTCGGCACGGTCGAAATCCCGCAGGAAGCGTTCCTTGCAGTCCTACAGGTCGATTAATGGGGGCCAAGTTGAGGCGTTTCATAGTCGGCGTCGATCTGGGCGGAACCAACGTCCGGGTAGGCACGGTACCCGAGGACGGCAGCGCGCTCTATGGGCTCAAGAAGGAGCGCACGGCGGTCGCCGAAGGTCCGACTGGCACAGTGGATCAGATCGTTCGTCTCGTAGGCGAGTCGCTCGACGCCTGTCGTGCCGAGACGGGCGAACACGATCTGGAGATCCTGGGAGCTGGCATCGGATCCCCTGGCCCGCTGAACACGGCGACTGGCCGCGTGCTGACCACGCCCAACCTGGGTTGGACCGATACGCCTTTGCGCGACATGGTCTCCGCCGCTCTCGATCTCCCCGCCACGTTGGACAACGATGCCAACTGTGCCATTCTCGGTGAATGGTGGCGCGGTGAGGCACAGGGCTGCCGTGTGGTAGTAGGGCTCACAATCGGGACCGGGATTGGGGGCGGGATTGTCCTGGATGGCAAGGTGTTTCACGGCGTGAGTGACGCTGCCGGTGAGATCGGCCACTTCAGCATCGATCCCACCGGACGCCGCTGCAAGTGCGGAAACTACGGCTGTCTCGAGGCGTACGCCGCCGGACCCGCGATCGCGGCGCGAGCCATTGAGGGAATCGAAGCCGGAAGCCCCTCGATACTCGCCGCATACGTTAACGGAGACCTGACTGCTGTCACCGCAGAGACGGTGTCGCAGGCGGCGAACGATGGTGACGCATTCTGCCTGGAGGTGATCACCGAGTCCGCTCATTTCCTCGGCGGTGCGATCGCCAGCCTAGTCAACATCTTCAATCCCGACGTCGTCGTGATTTGTGGTGGAGTGACCCTAGCTGGTGACCACCTTTTCGGACCGCTGACCCGTCAGGTGCGGCGTCGCGCGTTCCGTCCTACTGTCGAGGCCTGCCGCATAGTGCCTGGGAAGCTCCCCGGTACCGCCGGCGTTTACGGAGCGGTTGCTTCGTTCAAGTCACAAGCGGAGACCCAAGCTTGAAGCGACTTGGTGTGGTGGGAACGATGGTGTGGGACACCATCTACGGCCGCGAGGCAAGTGCCGCTCCGGCCTCAGAATGGGGTGGAATCGGATACGCTCTCGCGGCCCTGGAAGCAACACTACCAAACGATTGGCAGATCGTGCCGCTCATCAAGGTTGGCAGCGATCTAACTAAAGAAGCCAACGAGTTCTTGTTCAGCCTTACGCGCCGGGCTGGAGCGGGTCGTTTCGTTGAGGTACCGGCACCGAACAACCGAGTGACGCTGCGTTACGATGGGTTGGAACGCACGGCGGAGCACCTGAGTGGCGGTGTGCCTCCGTGGACCTGGGAGGAGTTGGGCCCCATGGTGCAGGATCTCGATATCCTGTATTTGAACTTCATCTCCGGTTTCGAGATGCAACTGGAAACGGCGCTGAAGCTCCGGCACGTTTTCCCGGGCCCGATCTATGCCGACCTCCACTCTCTGTTCCTCGGTGTAGCCGCCGACGGATTACGCACCCCCCAAGCCTTGCCCAACGTATCGACCTGGTTCTCCTGTTTCGACGTGGTTCAGTTGAACCAAGACGAGATGAGTCTCGTCGGAGCAGATCCGATCGAAGTCGCCGCAATAGCACTTGCAGCCGGAGTCGGTCTGTTGATCGTCACGCTGGCTGAGCAAGGTGCGGTTTACTTTTCCGTGCCGTCGTACACCTTTGAGCGGGTGGATCCGACGGCCGGACAACCGACTGGCCCTATCAGCACGGTTCGAGTACCGGCCCAACAAGTAACCGAGCCTCTGGACCCGACAGGCTGCGGAGATGTGTTCGGTGCAAGCGTAGTGTCGTTCCTGGCACAGGGTATGGATGTGGCTGAGGCCGTGAGGAGAGGCAACACCAACGCGGCATCCAACCTTTCACACCGAGGCGCTACTCACCTCCAGCGACATCTACGGGGAAAGCTGGTAGTGCAATGACCCGGGTCGTCGAGGTACCATCTCAGTTCGACGACCGGTCGTTCGACCAGTTCGCGCGTGCGTGCGGCGAGCCGACAGACGAGCGCATGTTGTTTGACGCCCATGCCGTACAGTGGGCATCGCCCTACGGGCTCGTTGGTTTGCTCGTGGCGGGTCAGGCCACTCTAGAGAGTGGGGGGCAGCGGCCCCAGCTGACGATACCCACCGACAAGGACGTGGTGCACTATTGGGGTCGCACAGGCTTCTTTGAGTATGCCGGAGAGTGGTTTGAAATCCACGGCAAGTTCCCCCGGATGCCGCCTACCGGTTCGTCGGACGTACTGCTCGAGATCACGCCTGTACGTGGTGCCGACGATGTGCACGGTGCGGTCAGTGCCATTCAGGAACGCGCAGCGGCGATCCTAGCGGGGGAGTTGGGGCTCGACGCCAAAGCAACCTTGGGTTTCGGTATGGCGCTTTCCGAGGCGTGTCAGAATATTGTAGAGCACGCGGGGACGTCGGGATGGGCGGCCGTACAGACCTATCATTGGCGTCGCAGATTGGGGCGCAGGGTAGTCGTGATCGCCGTGGCGGACGCTGGCATCGGTTTCCGGCGCTCGCTGGAAGCAGCTCAAGCCGGCCGCTTTGGTGACAGATGGAGCGACGCCACAGCATTGGAAGCGGCGCTCATACAAGGTGCGAGTCGCTTCCGCGACCCCGGACGCGGACAAGGCCTAGGCGGAATCCGCCGCTACTTGAACCGCTGGGACGGAAAACTGAGCGTGAGGAGCGGTACGGCACGCATCTCGATCGTTCCGGGCTGGGATGACGACATCCCCTTGGCCGACGGACTGCCCTCCTTCCCGGGCAGTCAAATGCTGCAGATCATTCCGGCTCACCTGGCAGAGTAGAAGAGTGTGAACAGCATCGACCTCAAGAGTATCCTCGAAAGCACGGTGTCCGAGGGATATGGAGACCTGGTGACCCGTCATACTGGCCGCGCGGTGCGAGGCGGTATCGAGCAGGTACTCGAGCAGGTCGACGGTGCACAGACGGCCGTCATAGACTTCAGTGCCGTGCGATGCCTCGATATTTCGTGCGCCGACGAGATCGTGGGCAAGCTGCTGCTACAATACGGCAGAGGCCGCTACTTTCTGCTACGTGGGGTCACCGAGGCGCATTGTGAGGCAATCGACCTCGTGCTCGAGCGCCGCGGGTTGGCCGCGGTCGCCATGGATCGGGATGGCCAACTAGAACTCCTGGGTCCCCTCGCCGACATCGCTCGACGCTGCTTCATCGCGGTCGCCAAGAACGGTAGTGTAGCGGCGCACGAAGTGGCCGCCCAGATCGACCTGCCGACCGAGACCACGCGAGAAGCGCTCGATGAGTTGCTCGATCTGAAGTTGGTGCAGCCGGAAGCCGGCGGGTATCGTGCCCTGAGCGCGTAGGCCAGCCGTCCCTTGCCACGGTCTATATCTTGATTAAGTGATCCGGTTCGACAACGTCTTCAAATCATTCCGCACGGGCTCCCTCGCCCTGAGGGACGTGACGTTTCACATCGCCAAGGGCGAATTCGCCTTCCTCACAGGCCATTCAGGAGCAGGCAAGTCGACGATTCTCCGGCTGGTCTACGCCGACGAACTGCCAACCTCCGGCGAGGTCCGCGTCTCGGGGTTCGGTACAGTGCGACTCAAGCGCCGCGACGTGCCGCGGCTCAGACGACGTCTCGGAATCGTGTTTCAGGATTTTCGGTTGCTGGAAGACCGCACCGCAGAGGAAAACGTGGCGTTCGCTCTCGAAGTAACCGGCGCGAGGCGCAGCGTAATCTCACCCAAGGTGATCCGTGTGCTGACACAGGTGGGGCTGGCGGCAAAGGCAGGAGCGTATCCGCGCCAGCTCTCCGGCGGCGAACAGCAGCGCGTGGCAATCGCTCGGGCCCTGGTCAATGACCCTCTGGTGCTGCTGGCCGACGAGCCGACCGGGAACCTCGATGAACGGGCGACGCGAGGAGTCGTTCAGCTACTCCGCGATATCAACGCGAATGGAACGGCGGTAGTGATGGCGACCCACGATTTGAGTATCGTGCGGGGCACTTCGTACCGCACCATCGAGCTGCACGAAGGAGCGATCGTCTACGATTCGGCCGTCGACGACGAAGGATCAGGAGTCGCATCCCGGTGAGACTGCTGGTCAGAGAAGTGCAGCTGTCTTTCCGCCGCGCGCCGGTACTCTCGATACTGTCGATCACGACCATCGCGTTTGCTCTGTTCGTACTCGGGCTCGTCGGACTCGTTGCGTTCAACCTCCGAGCGGCGCTGGGAGAGGTTGAAGAACGAGTGGAGGTGGTTGCCTACCTGGCACGCGGCACTCCAGTGGAAGTCGTAACCGTCGCCATGGGCGACATAGAGACATTCCCCGGCGTGCAGTCGGTGACCTATGTCTCTGAGGACCAAGCCCTCGAACGCGCCCGGACCGAGCTTGCTGAATTTCAAGACGTCTTCGACGACCTCGCAACCAACCCCCTGCCAGCCTCGCTCGAGGTGCGCCTGTTGCCGGGCTATCGTGATACGGAAAGCGTCGAGCAGGTGGCCGATTGGCTGCGTGGGTTCCGATTTGCGGAGGACATACGGTACGGCCGAGAGTGGGTGGAAAAGCTGGATCGACTGCGCTATATAGCCGGCATAGTGGGACTCGTAATAGGCGGGGCCTTCGCCGTCGCGTCCATCATAATCATCGGAACGACGGTCCGGATGGCGGTCCTGCATCGCAACCGCGAGATCTCGATCATGCGACTCGTAGGCGCCACCGACGGCTTCATTCGCCGGCCCTTCCTCCTCGACGGCGTCGTCAAGGGCGCGCTGGGCGGACTCGCGGCTCTGCTACTCAACTACGCGGCGTACTATGCCGTGAACCAGATGTTCAGGGCTTCGTTTTTCCGCCTGAGCCATGCGCTCCTGCTCGTGGCATTTGGGACGTTGCTCGGGTTCTTGGCAAGCGCACTGAGCGTCGCCCGTCACCTCAGGCAGGTACATCCGGAATGAGATCTTGCATCCGCCTGCCCGCGGTGGGCGCGATGTTGCTGGCAGGTTTGCTCGCGGACACCAGCCCAGCTGGTGCCCAAGATCTCGACCGCCGTATCCGGGCCAACCAGGCACGCCTCGATTCCATCCGGCGCGAGCGCGAACAGCTCGAGTCCGAACTCAATCGACTTCGGGGTCGAGCTCGCGACATCAGCAGCGAGATCAGTCTCATCGAGAGACAGAAGACCATCACTAGCCGTGTAGTGAACGAGTTGGATCGTCAGATGGCGGCTATGACCAGCCAACTCGACACCATCACAATGGACCTAATGTTGGCCCAGGACGCTCTGGCCGAGACCAACGCCGTGCTACAGCGGCGACTCGCACAGATCTACAAGCGAGGAGGCCTGTGGGCGTTTCAGGTTCTGCTCGCAGCAGAGTCCTTTGGGGACCTGCTCAGCCGCTACAAGTATCTCCATCTGGTGAGCAGGCAGGACCGCGCCATGGCGGGGGAGATGGAGGACCTGCGCGATCGCATCACGGCGCAGCGGGGTCAACAGGTGAGCGCCAGGAACGCCATCGAAGCACAGCGCGTCGAGCGCGGCGATGAGCTAGAGCGTTATGTCAGACTGGAGCGACGGCGCCAAAACACACTGAGACAGATGCAGGCATCACAACGAGCTGCGGTGTCTCGCATCGATTCGCTCGCAGCGGCGGAAGATGCGCTGAACCAGCTGATCAACTCGCTAGTGACCGAACGTCGTCGAGCTATCGAACGCGGAGTACCGGTCGATGCGGCCGGTACCATTTCCCCGGAAGATGTCGGCACTCTGCGGTGGCCTGTAGAAGGTCAAGTGGTATACGAGTGGGGCCGTGTCACCAGGCCCGACGGAACCAGCATTCGACGAAACGGCGTCGGTATCGCCGTTCCAGAGGGAACGCCAGTTCGAGCGGTCGCGAGCGGTACGGTTGTTGGCGCCTCGGCGATGCTGACCTACGGCCCCAGCATCATCATTGATCACGGCGGCGGTTTCTACACCTTGTATCTCTACTTGTCGAGTTTCGATGTTAGGCCAAACCAAGTGGTTTCAGCCGGACAGGTGATCGGCCGGTCCGGCGGCCGCGCATCCGACGCCGGACCTCACATTGAGTTCCAGATCCGGCAGGATCGAATAACCCTGAATCCGCTCAACTGGCTGGTGCCAGCCCGCCGCTAGCAGTCCTAGCTACCGAGCCACACCTGAGGTCGTTGGCTCCATGGAAGACCTGATCGACAGACATCGCCGGCTCATCCTGTCCTCTACCGTCCTCCCGGATCCCCAAACTGCTCTTGCCTTTTCTTGGCCTTCGTATTAATACATTCGTATGAATGAAGTCATACGTATGAATGCTACCGCTGCTGATTTGGTCTCCGCCGCGACCGAGCTATTCGCCAGGTGCGGCTATGACGGCGCTTCCGTGCGAGCGATCACCCGTAGCGCCAACGCCAACCTCGGCGCCATCACATACCATTTCGGCTCCAAGGAGGCGCTCTACGATGCCGTGTTTCAGTCGTTGGTCGGACCGATGCCGGACCTCATGCGCGACGCGACAGGATCCGAGGGACCACCGCTCGACCGCATCGAAAAGGCCGTGCGGGCGCTATTCGCGTACCTGCGCGCCAATCCCACCTTGCCTCGGCTCATCACGCAGCAGCTAGCAAGCGCAAGGCCTCTACCTCAGGTGGCTCGGGTCACCCTGCGCTCCAACATCGGGGTATTCGCGTCACTCATAGCCGAGGGCCAGCGAGACGGCTCCATTCGGCAGGGCGATCCCACACTCATGGCGCTAAGTGTGGGCTCCCAACCGGTCTTCTTGAACCTGATTCGTCAGGCCCTACGGGAGAGCGCCGAGATAGACCAGGACGAACCTACAATCGGAAGGGAAGTAGTGGAAAGCGTGACCCGGTTCATTAGGGCCGGCCTCGCACACCACCAGAGTGACAAGCCATGAAGACCACTAAACTGCGGCGGACCTGTGTTGCCGCTCTGGCATCCTTGCTGTCGACGGCGGCGGCACATGACTCTCCGGTTTGTGCCCAGCAGACTGCTACCGGATCCCAGCTGTCCTTACTCGATGCAGTTGAGCTAGCACTGGATCACCATCCCTCAGTTCAGGCGGTGGGCGCCACCGTGGACGCCGCAGCCGCTGGCCTGGGTGCTGCCAAGGCCGCCTGGTATCCCCAGCTGGGATTGAACGCATCAGCGGTGCGTCACCAGGAGCCAATGGTTGCGTACCCCATCCATGCGTTCACCCCCGACGCCGTACCGCCGTTCGACCAGACGCTCTACGGAGGTGCCGCGCACCTCGGTTTCACTCTGTTTGAGGGTGGAGCCAGGACCGCGCGAATCCGAGCTGCAGACGCACAGTTGTCGGCGGCCGCGGCCGAACAGGACCAGACCGAAATGGCTGTGATCGCTCGCGTCACGGCTGCCTACCTCCAGGTGCAAACGGCTAGTGGCGTGCTCACCGCCAGCGACCGTCGCATGGCGGCCCTTGAAGCGGAGCGCGAGCGAGTCGGACGACTATTGACGGAGGGAGCGGCAGCACGAGTTGAGTCGTTGCGCGTGGAAGCTGCGCTCGCGACGGCCGAAGTAGATCGGGTTCGTGCGGAGTCGGCCTTGAATGTCGCTCGGCTGGAGTTGTCTCGCATAATCGGAATCGCGGGGTCAGCGGTGCAACCTGAGCTACTCCTGACGGTGTCACTTCGCGAAACCGCAGTTCCGCAAGACCGTTCCACGTTGCTGGAACAGGCCACCGAGTCGAGTCCGGCGTTGCGGCGGGCGGATGAGTCACTCCGCGCCGCGGAAGCAACTCATCGTGCCGCAGCGGGCGCGTGGTACCCTAAGCTAGACCTCTACGCTGCACTGCTGGGATTCGGCTACACGGACGATTTCACGACCGAATGGCAAATGGGTGCCCGCTTGTCGTACCCGCTGTTCACCGGGGGCGCCCGATCCAGTTCCGTAGCGCGTGCGGGCGCGGCGGCCGAGGTGGCACGCGCAACAGCACGGCTGGTTGAGATGATGACGCAGGACGAGCTCGACCGGGCACTCACACGCGTCCGGGAAACAGCAGCCCGTGTTGACGCGACCACGCGAGCCGTAGAGCACCTAGTGGAAGTGGTGCGAATCGAGCAACTGGCTCTCGCGGAAGGGGTGGGCACTCAGACCGAGTACTTGAAGGCTGAGGCCGAGCTGTTCACCGCCCGCTCTTCATTGGTTGAATCGAGTCACGCGCAAATCGCCTCTCGGGTGGAACTCGCTCGTGTGATAGGCGAGCTGTCCATTGGTTGGTTGAATAGCGCAGTGGAGACGAACCCATGAACAAGAAACGACGGATCGTCATCGTGGCTGTGATTGTCGCAGCAGTGGCGGCTGCCACTTGGATCATCTTTGGCCGAGGCGAGGATACGAACCTGATCCTGGCATCGGGAACCGTCGAGGCAACCGAGGCCGACTTGGGTTTCCAGGTTTCTGGCCGCGTCAGTCGAATTGCCGTCGAAGAAGGAAGCCGTGTTGCCAAGGGGCAGGAGCTAGCTTGGCTCGACCGGACAGAGCTATCGGCGCGTCGCAGCGCCGCCAGCGCACAGGTGGATGCCGCGCGCGCAGTTCTGGCCGAGATGCAGAGCGGATTCCGAGAGGAGGAGGTAGCCCAGGGACGCGCCGCACTCAGGGCGGCTGAGCAGCGTCTCAGCAACACGCGGCGGGAATACGAGCGCACTCAGCGACTGCTGCAAGGTGGAGCGGTGAGCCAGCGTGTGTTCGACAACCAAGAGACGGCCTTGGAACTGGCCCAGTCGGATTACGAGACGGCTCAGGAGCAACTGCGCGTTCTCGAATCCGGCCCTCGCGCTGAGCGCATCGCTGCCCAACGTGCGGCACTGGCACAGGCCGAAGCAGGTCTTGCCCAGGCCGATGCGACTCTGGACTACGCCTTGATCAGGGCGCCGTTCGACGGCGCGATATCGGTGCGCCACCGTGAGCCGGGCGAAACCGTCCCGGCCGGTTCACCGGTGCTCGCAGTTAGGAGCCTCGACGATCGTTGGGTGCGCATATATGTCCGGGAAGATGAACTCGGACGCATCTCGATCGGTCAGGACGCGGTGATTACGGCAGACTCCTACCCCGACAGAACCTACTCTGGCAGAATCGTCTTTCTTTCCAGTGAAGCGGAATTCACCCCGCGCAACGTTCAGACGACTGAAGAGCGGGTCAAACTAGTCTACCGGGTCAAGGTACAGATCACCGGCGACGAGTCCCACGACCTGAAACCGGGTCTTGCAGCCGATGTCCGCATCGACACGAACTCGCCGTGATCTCACAGTCTGACACCGCTGTTTCGCTCTCGGCACTGACCCGTCACTTCGATCAGGTCCCTGCCGTGGACGGTCTCACATTCGATGTTAATCATGGCGAGTTATTCGGGATCGTGGGCCCTGACGGTGCTGGCAAGACTACGACACTCCGCATGTTGGCAGGCGTGCTTCGCCCCAGTTCTGGCGATGCCTCGGTGGCGGGCGTGAGCGTGGCTCGCGACCCTGAAGGAGTAAAGCCTCACACAGCATACATGTCGCAGCGCTTCGGACTCTACGCCGATCTGACTGTTAGGGAGAACATCGATTTCTATGCTGACCTCTACCAGGTCCCGAAGCAAGACCGACCTGACCGTCTCGCGCGCCTGTATTCGTTTTCCTCGTTGGGCGAATTCGAGAATCGCTTGGCGGGCCAGCTCTCAGGTGGAATGAAGCAGAAACTCTCGCTTTGCTGCGCTCTGATTCACCACCCAGACATCATGCTCTTAGACGAACCCACCTTTGGTGTCGATCCCATATCGCGCCGAGATCTATGGCTCATAGTGCACGAGATGGTGGCTGAGGGAGTGACCGTGGTCGTTTCCACCGCATACCTGGACGAAGCGGAGCGCTGCGATCGAGTAGCTCTACTTCATCGCGGTCGGGTTGTGGCGCTCGATACCCCGGAGGCGTTGCGATCGCATCTCGCGGGTCGGATCTACTCGGTCCGCACTACGGAGCCTCGGCGCGCGAGAGATCTACTCGGTGCTCAGGCTTTTGTGAGACACGTTACTCTCTTCGGCGAGACCATCCACCTCACACTCGATGACTTGGCGCGAGACTGGCCCCAAGCACGAGCGGCGCTCGATGCCAGTGGGATAGCGGTGCGGGAGCACAGCCAGGTTGAGCCCTCGTTGGAAGACGTTTTCATTGAGCTGGTTCGCACCCCGGCCGGCGGCAATGACTGAGGCCGTCCGAGTCCATGAACTCACTCGTCATTTTGGTGACTTCGTTGCTGTTGACGGAGTCAGTTTCATAGTACCGGCTGGCGAAATCTTCGGATTTCTCGGTCCCAATGGCGCCGGCAAGACCACAACGATAAAGATGCTCACCGGCCTGCTGCGCCCCACGTCGGGTAGCGCAGTAGTGTCCGGCCTCGACGTATCACGCCACGCCTCACAGCTCAAGCAGAGCATCGGCTACATGTCCCAGCTGTTCTCGCTCTACGCTGACCTGACGGTCGAGGAAAACGTGCAGCTCTTCGGGGGCCTGTACGGAGTATCCGGCGCACACTTCGAAGAGCGTCGTGAGTGGGTCCTGAACATGGCGGGCCTCGCCGACCATCGCCACCAGATGACGGCTGCACTGCCACTCGGCTTCAAGCAGCGCCTTGCACTCGGCTGCGCTGTACTGCATGAGCCCCCGATACTCTTTCTCGACGAGCCGACTTCCGGCGTCGATCCCGTGGCAAGACGCGCGTTCTGGGATCTCATATACCAGTTCGCCGAATCCGGTGTCACCGTGTTTGTGAGCACGCACTACATGGAGGAGGCCGAGTACTGCACCCGCCTGGCCTTGATGAACCGCGGCCGACTCATTGCACTCGACCGACCATCCGGCTTCAGACAATCGATGCGAGAGCCGCTGCTTCACCTGACTACCAACAACGCACCGCTTGCTGTCACGGCATTGCGTGAAGTACCCGGAGTCGTAGCAGCCGCCATGTTCGGCCGGGTGGTCCACGTAGCCGTGGAAGATGAATCGGCTGCGATGCAGACGATTCCCGACGTCCTCACGGGCGCCGGGCTCACTTGCGAGAGATTAGAGCGGATCAACCCATCACTGGAGGACGTTTTTGTCTCACTCGTAATGCGCGAAGGTGGAGCAGCGGCAGGATGAACTTCGCACGCCTGCTCGCAATCTCGCGCAAAGAGATCATCCAGCTGAAGCGGGATCCCCGTAGTCTCTTGCTCGCGTTCGTGCTGCCAATGGCACTCCTATTGTTGTTCGGGTACGCCATCGCATATGACGTCAAGAACATCACCACGGCGGTGTTGGATCAGGACAACACGGCGCAGAGTAGAGCGCTGGTTCAGGCGTTCCAACGGTCGGGCTATTTCACCGTTGTGCGTAATCTGATGGAGTACGCCGAGATCGAAACAACACTCGGGCGCGGGGTGGCCCGCGTCGCACTGGTGATACCGCCGGGATTCACCAGAGACCTTCGTTCAGGGCGGCGGGCACCAATCCAGCTCCTGCTCGATGGGAGCGACGCCAACACCGCGACAATTGCCCGGAACTACGGCGAGGCGATCGTCACACGGTACTCAGTCGA
Organism: Gemmatimonadota bacterium; assembly: GCA_039589275.1. Lineage (GTDB taxonomy): Bacteria > Gemmatimonadota > Gemmatimonadetes > Gemmatimonadales > GWC2-71-9. Next base: position 29,815 of record JBDHHP010000023.1, read on the forward strand.
CATGCTCGAAGACCGTAGGCCGATGACGATACCCATCAGGACTGAATCACGAGTCTGGTACAACGAGACACTCGAGAGCCGCAACATGGTCGTGCCTGGCTTGATCGCGGTCATCATGTCAATCATAGCGGCCATGTTGACCGCGCTCACCATCGCTCGTGAATGGGAGCGCGGTACGATGGAGCAACTCGCGGCGACTCCTGTGCATCGCATCGAGGTCACACTCGGCAAGCTGCTCCCTTACGTCGGCATTGGACTCGCCGATGTCGCCCTTGCGGGCCTGGCCGGAGTAGCGATCCTGGGCGTGCCTTTCCACGGCAACATCGCGTTGTTGTTCGTCCTGACCACACTGTTTTTGTTGGGAGCGCTGGGACTCGGCATCTTCATATCGGCAGCCGTGAAGACGCAGGTGTTGGCGACCCAGGCTGCAATACTGGTCACTTTCCTCCCTGCCCTCATTCTGTCCGGCTTCATATTCGAAATCGCGACGATGCCAGTCGTGTTGCGCGCGATCACCTATGTCGTCCCGGCCCGTTACTTCATTACCGTCACCAGAGGGATCTTTCTCAAGGGGGTCGGCATGGAGACCCTGTGGGCGGAGGGCTTTGCGATGATCATATTCGCAGCGGTGGGGTTGTTCCTGGCCACCAAAGTGTTCAAGAAGGAGATCGCGTGAGTCTTCCCGGCCACCGCATTCGCGAGCTACTGAAGAAGGAACTGCGCCAGATGTTGCGGGATCCGCGCATGCGCGTGGTCATCTTTGTCGCGCCGGTCATTCAGCTCATCGCCTTTGGCTACGCCGTAAACACCGACATAAAGAACACCGCCACGTACATCGTTGACCTCGATCGGAGCACCACATCTCGAGATCTGATCGACGCGTTCACATCCACAGGTTATTTCCGGATCGTGGGTGTGTCCGATCGGCCGGCCGACCTCGTCAGGGTCCTGGACCGTGGTGAGGCGATCGTGGGAATCGAGATTCCTGCAGATTTCAGCCGAAAGGTGTCACGCGGCAACGCCGCAGTCCAAGTGGTCGTGGACGGCAGCAACTCCAACACCGCGGTGGTGGCACAGGGATACGCTGGCCAAATCATCACTCGTTACGCCCTACGCAAAGCTGCAGCCATGGGAGTGGCCCCGACCGGCGGAGTCGACCTGCGCACACGGGCGTGGTATAACCCGGAACTGGAGAGCCAGGTCTACAACGTTCCTGCGGTCGTCGGGGCCCTAGTCATGTTGATGTGCCTACTGCTGACATCCCTGGCTGTGGTCCGGGAGCGGGAAATCGGCACGTTAGACCAGCTGATGGTAAGTCCCCTGACTCCACCGGAGTTGATCCTCGGAAAGACAGTACCGGTCATGTTGGTGGGTCTGATCCAGGTGACCCTGATCTCCACAGTGGCCGTTCTTTGGTTCGGCATACCGTTGCGCGGGACGGTGTTCGCGCTGTTTGTGGCAGCCATCACGTACATTCTTGCCGGGTTGTCTTTCGGACTCATCATCTCGACGATCTCGCGGACTCAGCAGGAGGCCTTCATGTCCATGTTCCTCCTGTTCATGCCACTGGTTATTCTCTCAGGTTTCTTCTTTCCAGTAAGCAGTATGCCCGAGATATTTCAGTGGCTCACGATTCTGAACCCGATGAGACACTTCATTGAGATCGTGCGGTCGGTATTCTTGAAGGGTGAAGGACTCATCGGGCTTTGGCGCCAGTACCTGGCCTTGAGCCTCATTGCCGGCGTGGGACTTACCATCGCCATCCGGCGGTTTGTGAGGACATCCGTTGCCTGATGCATTTGCCGCTGGCTCGAGCCGAGCTATTCAGAAAGAACTGTGGTTGGCAGTACTCACACGCACTATCATTGTGTAATGACTGAGCGAAGCCTCTACTCCATCTCTGAACTGGCCCGGGAGCTGGGCCTCGCTATCTCGACAACTCGGTACTATCGCGACGCGTTCGCCGACCGAATTCCGTCCGTAGGCGAGGGCCGGCGCCGACTCTATCCGCCGGTGGCACTGGAGATCCTCCGGTTCATCAACCAATCGTACGAGGCTGGCCTCGACCGCGACCAGATCGAGCAGGAATTGATGGGGCGCGAAGCCAAGGAGCCAGTCGCGATCACGCGTGTCCAGGTTCATCAAGCCCCGACACCGCCAGAATCCGAATACCGAGAATTGGTGAGCTCCATTCTGGAGGGCGAGCGCGATCGACGCGAGCTACTGTGGCAGATGGTCCGGGAGCTGTCGCGATTCGGGCAAGCGGTGGAGCGCCAGCATTTCGTGTTGAGCGAGTTGGTGGGACAGATCGTGCAGCGGGCCGACCACCAACTCCCTCCTGGGCACGAAAACCAGGAACAGGACGAAGACACAGACGACGGGGTCTACATGCCGCGCGAGCAGTTTGACGAGCTTCGCCGCGCGCTGGCCAGTGAACAAGAGCTTGTCGAACGTCTGCGGAGGTCCAAGCTGGAGGTGGAGCGTCGGGCGGCGGCAGCGGAAGAAGAGATCGAGGCACAGCAGTCCAAGCAGCGCGGCATGTGGGAGCGACTGTTCGGACAAGATTCCGAGCCTTGACGGCAATGCGTCTCTCCGATCCTGGACGCCAACGGAAGAAGATGGTGCGACAGCAAATCGAGGGTCGCGGCATATCGAATCGGCGAGTTTTGGCGGCAATGGCGTCTGTGCCGCGACACGTATTCGTCCCTCCGGACCTACGCCATCTCGCCTACGCCGATCAGCCCCTCCCGATAGGATTCGAACAGACCATCTCCCAACCCTACATCGTCGCCTTGATGACGGATCAAGCCCTCCTCACCAGGAACTCCAAGGTACTCGAGGTCGGAACGGGTTCCGGTTACCACACAGCTGTCATAGCCAAGATTGCCCGACATGTTTGGAGCGTGGAACGAATCGAGCAGTTGTCAGACCAAGCAGCACAGCACCTCAGGAATCTCGAGGTCGACAACGTAACACTACTGGTCGGCGACGGGGCAAAGGGGCGAGCGGAATCCGCTCCATACGACGCGATAATTGTCGCGGCTGCAGCTCCCCACTCCCCCCGACCTTTGCTCGACCAACTGGCAATCGGTGGACACCTGGTCATCCCTCTAGGTGACCGCGCAATCCAGGTTCTGCACGTTGTCGAACGCACCTATGATGGCTTCCGCGAGCGCGCAGCCGACTCGTGTCGCTTCGTTCCTCTGGTTTCACCGGAGGCGTTCCGGGTTTAGTCGTGGAAAAACGAGAGCTGCTTGGCGCCCACGTCTCAACCGCGGGAGGTGTCGCGAGCGCACCTGCCAGAGGCGCGGAGATCGGCGCTTCCGCAATACAGATCTTCACCAAGGTCCCCAACCGTTGGCACGACCCCGTGTTGGACCCCGAGCACATCGATCGGTTCCGAAATGAACTCGCCCGCTGCAATATCAAGGCGGTCGTCGTACACGACTCCTATCTCATCAACCTTGCCTCACCCGACGCCTCTCAAAGCAAACGCTCGATGGAGGCCTTTAAGATGGAGTTGTCGCGCTGCCGTGACCTCGCAGTCGAGCTGCTGGTCACACATCCCGGTAACTACATGGACGATCGTGCCGAAGGGCTCGAACGCAATGCGGCCGCTTACGGCGAGTGCCTTGCCGCAGTGAACGGACCCTCGATTCTGTTGGAGACGACGGCCGGGACGGGAACGGCACTCGGGTCGACTTTCGAGGAACTTGCCGAACTACGGCAGCGTATACCGTCACCATTCCAGTCCCGGGTTGGATTCTGCGCCGACACCTGCCACCTGTACTCGGCCGGTTACGACCTGGTGGACGATTGGAGCGGCGTCTGGGAGGAATGGGACCGGCACATCGGGTTGGATTTGCTCAAGTGCATCCACTTGAACGACTCGAAGACCCCATTCGCGTCCAGGCGTGACCGGCACGAATGTATAGCTGAGGGAACACTGGGCGCAAAGCCGTTCCGACAAGTGATGCAGGATGACCGTTTCCGGGGTATCATCAAGATCATAGAGACGCCGAAGGGCGACGATAAGATAGGGACCGATCGTCGCATGTTACGGAGGCTCAGATCCTACGGGAAGCGCAACAGGAAGAGGATGACTAGATGAGACTGCTCGGTCTGGTGACTGCACTAGCAGCTTTGGCGCCCACAATGGCCTCGGCCCAGGATGCCCCGACCCGCGTCATTCTCCTGATCGCCGATGGTGCGGGTACCAGCTATTGGACGGCGGCGGCGTTTGCAGCGGATGACTTGGCGGTGAAGCAGTTCCCCGTAATGGGATTGGTCGAGACGAGATCCTCTGACAGCAAGGTCACGGACAGCGCGGCAGCGGCAACGGCTTATGCCGCGGGGGTGAGCACGTACAACGGTGCAATAGCGGTCGATCCCGATACCAACTCGGTGACAACCGTGCTCGAGGTGGCGCAAAGCAGAGGAATGGCCACAGGCTTGGTCGCCACATCTAGCATAACCCATGCTACTCCGGCCGCCTTCGCGGCCCACGTGGCTGACCGTGACGAGGAGTGGGAGATCGCACGGCAGTTGAGCGAGGCTGATGTGGACGTGGTGTTGGGCGGTGGCCGGGCCTACTTCGAGAGCGTGTACCGGCCCGATCAGGAGGATCTGTTGGCCGCCATCGGTGAGACCCACGAGATCGTGCTGACGCCTGCTGAGCTGCACGCCATCGACACAGATGACGTCGACAGGCTGTTCGGCCTGTTCTCGCGTGCGCACATGCCATCGTTTGACACTAGGTGGCCGACTTTACCGGAGATGACCGCTAAAGCCATCGAGGTGTTGGACAAGGACCCCGACGGCTTTTTCTTGATGGTCGAGGGATCGCAACCCGACTGGCGGGGCCACGACAACGCGCCCATGGATGCAGTGACAGCCGAAATGTTGGACTTCGATCGCGCAATCGCTGTGGCGCTGGAGTACCAAGAGGACAACCCCGAGACTCTGATCATCGTCACCGCAGACCACGAAACCGGGGGCCTTGCAGTTCAACTGGCAGCAACGCGTGATCTCATGGCGAGTACAGCTGCGGCTGCCGACACAACGGCGCGGGCGTTGCGAGAGGCCGCCCCGTGGACCGACGCGGAAGCGACAGCTCTGGCTGACAGCGCTAGGTACTACCTGGCGCGCGTCTCGAGTCAGCTGAGGAGAAACGCCCGTCGGGTGGGGAGTCCACCGGAATTGGTGGCCCGCTACACCACTGGATCGCATACGGCCGAGATGGTTCCACTGTTCGCGTCAGGCCCCGGAGCGGAACGATTCGGCGGAATCAAGGAAAACTGGAGAATCGGCGAACTACTGCTCGAAACTGTGAAGCAGTAACGTCGAACAAACCGACAACCGGGACCATGCGCACTAGAACACTGATCCTTCTCGCCATCTTTGTCTGGTTACCGGCGTCAGCCGCAGCTCAAGAACCGGTCCGGCCCGACTCCGTCCGAGAGGAACTCAGGGCACTGCGAGCTAGAGTCGACTCGCTGCAGCGCTTACTCAAACAGTTGATCAGCGAGCGGCGCGATACTACAGAGGCAGTTGATGAGCTGGCCGCACTTCGTGCTGCGGCACAGATCGCTGCAGCTGACGTGCAGGCGGGAGCTGACACGGCCGTCGAGCAGGTGAGCCGCACACGGGACCTGAGCTTGTTGAACCCGGAGATAAGCGTCACTGGAGACGTTGTCGGTTACTACACGCGAGCGGCCGAGGAACCCAACCGCATCGGCATGGTACCCCGGGAATTCGAGTTCTCGTTCCAAGCCCCACTCGATCCCTACACGCGCACCAAGATCTTTGCCGCGTACCACGAGGATGTACCCATCGCAGGAGTTCCCGAGGCTCACGCACACGAAGGCGAAGCACAAGAAGACGGTCCCGGGCACGGTGGCCAGTTCGAAGTCGAGGAGGCCTACGTCTACTGGGTAGGCCTGCCAGGGGCTTTCGGACTCAAGGCAGGCAAGTTCCGCCAACAGATCGGGCTCTACAACCGGTGGCACACCCACGCGCTCTGGGAAGTCGATCGCCCCCTGCCCCACCTGGTATTCCTCGGCGAGGACGGGCTAATACAGACAGGCGCCGGTCTCACGTTCCCTAGCCTGACCATCGGTCCGTCGACGCAGACTCTCGTATTGGAGGCGGCGGCCGCGAGCAATGAGGCTCTGTTCGGTGAAGCTGGTGACATGAGTTTCTTGGGCCGATTCCAGAGCTTCTGGGATCTGAGTCCAGCCGCCTATTTGCAGTTGGGCGCTACCGGCGTGTACGGGGAGAACCAGGACGAGGACTTGGAATCTCGCCTGTTCCAAGTCGACTTGGCGTTCCGCTGGGCACCACCCAACCGATCTCTTTACCGGGCCTTTCATTTGAAGGGCGAGTGGTACTACGGCGAGAGACAAATCGCAGACGAGACGGAGATCGGTAAAGGGGCGTACTTACAACTGAACTATCGGGCCAACAGACGGCTGACTCTGGGCGCGCGCGGCGACTACCTGTATGACTTCGAGGACTTCGACGACACGCTTCAGCTTGTGCCGAGCTTGACGTGGTGGCAGAGCGAGTGGCTCTACTTGCGGTTGCAGTACAATTACGTGAAGCCGGAACTCGAGCCAAGCAACCACACCGTGCTGCTGCAACTGGTATGGGCCATTGGACCTCACAAACACGAGAACTACTAGTAGAGGCTGAGACACGATGCCGAAGAACAGAATCCTGCTCGCATTCCTGGCGACGTCCCTCCTCAGCCCAACAACGCTGGATGGCCAAGATAGACTGAGTGTAGTCACTACTCTACCAACGTACGCGGCAATCGCTCGTGAACTCGTAGGCGATCTGGCTGACGTAGAGGCGATAGCCCGGGGAGACGAAGATCCGCACTTCGTCAATCCTCGACCCAGCTTTGCGGCTCGAGTGCAGCGCGCGGACCTCTTCGTTGTCACGGGTCTCGATCTGGAGCTGTGGGTCCCCGCCATACTCGATAGGGCCAACAACGCCAAAGTCGATCAGGGTGGACCGGGCCACGTCGTCGCGTTCGCGCGGATTAAGCTGCTCGACGTGCCAGAGAGCGTCTCCCGCGCCGGAGGCGACGTACACGTGTTCGGCAACCCGCACATCCACACCGACCCGATCAACGCCATAGTGATAGCGCAGAACATCGCCGCAGGACTCAAGCGCATCGACCAGGCAAACGCGGTTACATACGAGGCCAACCTGGCCGATTTCGAGCGTCGCATCATGGTACGGCTGTTCGGTGAGCGCATCGTTGCGCTGCTCGGAGCCGAGACGATCCTTCCCCTAGCCCGTAACTACCAGTTCTGGGACTTCATGAACGGCCAGACATACGAGGGAAAGCCCCTACCAGAGTACCTCGGCGGCTGGTTGGCTCAGGGAGCAGTGTTCCGCGATCGCCGCATGGTGTGTTACCACAAGAACTGGGGCTACTTCAGTGCTCGGTTCCGCATTCCGTGCGCCATGTACGTCGAGCCGAAGCCAGGAATACCGCCGTCGCCCAGTCACGTGCGCGCCGTGATCGATTTCGCTGAATCGGAACATATCCACGCGCTCTTCGCGGCCAACTACTTCAGTCGCACTCAGGTCGAGCGGGTAGCTGGTAGAGCGGGAATCGAGGCAGTGATCGTACCCGAGCACGTGGACGGCGAAGAAAACGTGAAAGACTACTTCACTCTCGTCGATACTTGGGTCACCCGTCTGGCGGCTGCGTTCGACGCGCTCAGGCCCGGCCAATTCTGAGGTTGAGCCATGCTTGAACTGATGCTCCCGGCCCTCGTGGCCTCGTTGATTCTCGTCGGAATTCACGGTTACCTGGGCATCCACATCATTGCTCGCGGCGTGATCTTCGTGGATCTCGCTCTCGCTCAGGTCGCTGCCTTCGGATGGGCAGCGGCCGGTTTGGGTCTGGGCCACGCGTTCGGCCACCTGGTCGGGATTCCGGAGGCGGAAGCCAGCTATGTGGTAGGACTTGGAGCTACGCTCATAGCTGCAGCACTGTTCAGCATCAGTCGATTGGATCACGAGTGGATACCACAAGAGGCGATCATTGGGATCGTCTACGTAGTAGCGTCGGCAGGGACCATTCTGCTCGCCGCTCAGGCACCGCGCGGTTCCGAGCACGTCGAGCACTTGCTCACGGGAAGTCTGTTGTGGGTCACCTGGCCCCAGATAGTAAAGACTGGGCTCGTCTATGGCGCGTTGGGTGCGGTGCATTGGCTTCTGCGCGACCGATTCTTCACGATCTCTCTCGATCCGATGCGAGCCAAGGAGCGCGGCTGGCGGGTAGCGGGTTGGGACTTCCTGTTCTACGCTCTGTTTGGGGTCGTGGTCACTTCCTCGGTGGCGATAGCCGGAGTTCTAGTCGTGTTCAGTTTCCTGGTTATCCCCGCCGTGATCGCGTTCCTGTTCACATCCAGCCCAGGTAAGCTGCTCGCGGTGGCGTGGACCGCAGGCACGCTAGCCACGATCCTGGGACTGTATATGTCTTATGTGACGGACTGGCCTACGGGCCCAGTAGTGGTGTGCGCATTTGCAGTCGTGTTGGTGGCGGCCTTCGCGGTCAAGCGAGTGATGGGACCGAACGCGAGTGTCAAAGCCGTAGGTTCCTAGAAGTGCAGATGTAACTCCAGGCTGACTCGATCCAGATCTGTGGTGACCTGCGGGATATCATCCAGCATCGTGTAGAACCCGGCCAGCTGCACGAAGGAAGTCGGGAACCACTCCACGCCGAATCGCATTCGAATGCGTTGATCCTCGATCACGTCTCGGTTGGGATCGTGGTATCCGTACGTG
>JBDHHP010000024.1:0-36717 GCA_039589275.1 Gemmatimonadota bacterium
TCAGATCGCCGCGCAGGTTGTATCGGGCTTGGCCTTCGCACACGGGCGGGGAATAGTCCACCGAGACATCAAGGGCGACAACGTCCTGTTGGACGCCGACGGCACCGCCGTCATAGCGGATTTTGGCACTGCCCAAGCGGTCTCGGGATATGTGACTGCGACCGGCGTCAACATGACAATGGGCACGCCCCAGTACATCTCGCCCGAGCAAGCTCAGGGTCGGACGGTGGACGGCCGCTCGGATCTCTATTCGCTTGGAGTCACGCTCTACAAAGCCGCAACAGGCGAGGTCCCGTTTCGATCGACCGATTGGTTCGAACTGGCTCGAATGCACGTGGAGGAGAAGCCGTTCCCACCGCGTAAGAAGCGCCCCGATCTGACTAAACGGTTTGAGCGCGTCATTGTCAGGTGCCTAGCCAAGCACCCGGACGACCGCTACCCGTCAGCCGAGGCCCTGCTCAAGGAACTGAACCAGCTCTCCAGCGACGAGCGCGCAACCACAAGCTTCGGAACCGCACCTGTATCGACTTTCGAGTTGAAACGGGTGGTGGGCGACAGGGGATCACGCTACTCGTGGCTGGTCGGCCTGGGAGCCATCGCGTTGATCGTTCTCGTGGCTGCGTTGGTGGTCGTGCTAGGGAGGTGAGTGAACGGAGCCCAACTTGCTAGCCGCCGAACACCCGTAGAACATCGTTCGTTAGCGCCAATACCATAATACCGAGCAGCACAAACAGACCCACCTGAGTGAGCCGCATTCTTACGGCCAACGAGAGCGGCTTCCCGCGAATGCCCTCGATCGTGAGAAAGACAAGATGCCCGCCATCCAGGACTGGAATGGGCAGCAGGTTCAGGATCGCAAGGTTGACCGACAGGAACGCCATGAAGATGAGCAGTGGTTGAAAACCCGCCGCCGCAAACTGCCCCGAGACCTGACCGATGAAGATCGGTCCCCCCAACTCACGAGGTGATATCTGGCCGAATATCATGCCCTTCAAGGTGAACAGTACCTTGCCGGCATCATCGATTGTGAGTCGAGCCCCTTCAACCACCGAAGCTACGGGGCCATATCGCACGCGTCTGGGCTCAATGGTAGGTGCACCAATGCCGATTTTCCCGACTTCCCGCATCTCACCGGAGGCCAGATCCCGTTCCGATTCCGCCTCCACCTCCACTAGGAAAACCAACACACTGTCGCCTCGCGCCACAGCGACTTCGATCTCCCTCCCGGCGTTCGGTTGAATCAAATCCACCATTTCGTGCCACGACCGGATCGTGTCGCCTTCGATACGTAGTATGTGGTCGTCGCGTTCAATTCCGGCCCGAGCCGCGGGCTTCCCTGGCAATACCGACCCGACCTTGGGCTGCCAAAGAGGCACCAGAGCGCTCCAAACTCCAATACGATCGTTGGCATCGGTTCCTGGAATGTCCAGGATCACGGGGTCCAGGTCTCCCGCAAAGTCGATCCGCAGCCGGTCTGATGTCAGATCCAGTACCGCATCCCCGATCGCGTTCAACGACGACATCGTGTCACCGTTGATGCCCACGATCTGTGTGCCGAAGGGCAAACCTGCCAGTTGCCCCGCTGCATCAGGGAGGATCTCCTCGTCGACACCCGCGAAGGTCGTTGTGGGATCCTCAGACCTACCGTAGATGGCAGTAATGCCCGTGTACACTAGCCACGCGAACACCACGTTCATGATCACGCCTGCTGAAATGACCAGAATGCGCGCGCCGAGCGGCTTGTTCTCGAACAGCTTGTCGGCCGGGTACTCCTCATCCAGGTCCCCACCCTCGAGAGCCGCCATGGCCTCCTGCTCCTCCTTACTGGCCATCTTCACGTAGCCGCCGAGCGGAATCCAGGCAATCCGATACTCCGTTCCTCCACGACGGAACGTCAGCGGTGTGGCCGGACCGAATCCGATGGAGAACCGCGGCACACCGATTCCAGTTGCCTTCGCCGCCAGGAAATGACCCAGCTCGTGCACGAAGATCAGCACACCCAAGACGAATACGAACGCGAGCAGGGTCAACGGCACGCGACCTCCGTCTCTTGGCGAGCCCATCTGTCTGATTCAAGCACCGCGGCGAGTGAGTCCGCATGGCCCACGTCATGGCGAGTGAGTACGGTTTCGATCACCTTGGGTATCCTCCCAAAGCCAATTCGACCCTCCAGAAACGCGTCCACCGCAACCTCGTTCGCTGCATTGAACACCGATGGGGCGGTACCTCCCTGTCTACCCGCCTCAACTCCGATCGCGAACGCGGGGAAATCAGTCCGACGCAGCTCTTCGAATGTAAGCGGTCCAGCTTGAATCGGATCGAATCCCGAAACCGAGTAGTCAGATACCCGATGCGGGTACGTTAGCGCGTAGAGGATCGGCAACTCCATTGTGGGAAACCCGACTTGCGCCAGAACGGAACCGTCAACGAACTCGGTGAAAGCATGAACGATCGATTGCGGATGCACGACCACATCGATCGCGTCATACCCCAGACCGAACAAATAGTGCGCCTCGATGACTTCGAGTGACTTGTTGGCTAAGGTGGCGCTGTCGACAGTGATCTTGCGTCCCATCTGCCATGTCGGATGACGTAGCGCGTCTGCCACCGTTGCGCCGCGCAACCTATCCGCCGGCCATTCCCTGAAAGGTCCTCCGGACGCAGTCAGAATCAGGCGACGCAACTCCGAACCTGGACGCCCGGCCACACACTGAAGCACGGCGCTGTGTTCCGAATCCACCGGCACCACCTCACCTCCACCTCTCTGAGCAGCCTTGAGCACCAGGTCCCCAGCCATCACCATGGTCTCTTTGTTGGCAAGCGCAACGCGCTTCCCTGCTTCCAAGGCGGCCAATGTGGCTTGGAGCCCGGCTGCTCCAACCACAGCATTCACGACGATGTCCACGTCGGATCTGGTTGCCGCCTCGAGGAGACAATCACTGCCCATGCAGCCGGCATTCCGTTCGTTCTCTGCACCGCCCGCCAGACCCACGAAGCTGGCGCCCAGCGCCTCAGCCTGACTCCGTAGCAGATCCTCAGATCCGTACGCCGTCAGGGCGACCACGTGGAACCTGTCTTGCTGACGCTCGAGCACCTTGACGGTACTAGTGCCGATCGAGCCGGTCGATCCAAGTATGGCCACTCCTACCGTCATATTACCCCAAACCCAGTGAGCAAAACAACAGCGGTCGGGATCGCCCAATAGAGTGAGTCGAGCCGGTCCAGCACACCGCCGTGTCCCGGGAAGAAGGAGCCCGAATCCTTGACATCCACTTCCCGTTTGAAGAGGCTCTCAACCAAGTCGCCAACCTGCCCCAGCGAAGACACGACTAGGCCGAAGACGGCCAGCTGCCACAGCTCGACATGTATGCCGACACGCCCCAGAACGAGCCAACCGTAGAGCGGTGCCAGCAACGTGGCCACTACTGAACCCATCACGGTTCCCGACCACGTCTTGTTAGGACTGACCACGGGAGCCAGCTTGGGTCCGCCGATCAGAGAGCCACCTGCCATGGCCACCGTATCGCAAGCCCAGACAACAACCAGCGGCAGGAAGACTAACCAGGTACCGCCCCACGCCGTAACCGGAGCGGTCGGGTGCCGCAGCAGGATCAGCAGAGACAGCAAGGCGGCCGCGTAGAACACGCCGAACAGAGTGATCGCTACGCTGGCAAGCGGCTTGTCGTCAGGTGACCGTCTCCACAGGACAACGACCATCGCTGACAGGACTACTCCGATACCGAAGAAAGACAGCCATGTATGGTTCGGTTCTGACCCATACATCGTCGCGACAAAGACTCCCAACGGAACAAGCGCTGCGGCCGGCACACCGATCTGCCGCAAAGCACGTATCCCCGCATGGTCCGCCAACCGATATAGCTCCATGACGCCAGCCACGGAAAGTACCGCGAGCGCCACAACCAAGGCCCACCCGCCCAGATACACAATGCCTACGGCGGCCGGGATCGCGATTCCGGCCACCAAGACCCGGCGCAACATGTTCGAGGACATGTGAGGAATGGAACGTCTGTTGGAGTCCGACGGACTACCGTCAGACTTCCATGATCTCTTCTTCCTTGGCTGCGACGATTGCTCCGATTTGCTCGATGGCCTCGTCGTGGAGCTTCTGGATCTCTCCCTCGGTCCGATGCTTGTCGTCATCGGAGACGTGCTCGACCTTCTTGCCAGAGGCAATCGCCTCCGTTCTCGCGTGCCGAATGGCGATTCTGCCCTCCTCGGCCAGCTTGCGGACGATCTTCACCAGTTCCTTACGACGCTCCTCCGTTAGCGGCGGGAGTGGTACGCGGATCACCGTGCCATCATTGGACGGGTTGAGCCCTAGATCGGCCGTCATGATAGCCTTCTCGATGGCTCCGATGAGGGTCTTGTCCCATGGCTGTACCAGGAGCATCTGGGGCTCCGGGGCATTCACGGTACTCACCTGTGTAAGAGGCATCTGCTGACCGTACGCATCAACCTTGACGGTGTCGAGCAGGCTCGTGGTGGCTTTGCCGCTGCGAATGGTGGCCAACTCCCGCTTGGTGTTATCGACCGCCTTCTTCATCTGCAGCTTCGCGTTCTTGGTGACCTCTGGCAGGGTAGTCATCGGACAATGGTTCCGACGCGTTCGCCTCGGAGCACTCTCGCGATGGCGCCGCGCTGGTTGACGTTCATGACGTTTATCGGAAGCCGGTTGTCTTTGCACAGCCCAAATGCGTTGCTGTCCATCACCGCCAGCCCCCGCACGATTGCTTCCTGAAATGTGAGTTCCGGGTAGAACTCCGCATCGGGATCCTTCTTGGGATCGGCCGAGAAGACACCGTCAACACTGGTGGCCTTGATGAGTACATCGGCTTCAATCTCTAGGGCCCGTAACACTGCCGCGGTGTCAGTGGAAAAATAGGGGTTACCTGTTCCGCCGGCGAACAACACGGTTCGCCCTTTTTCGAGATGACGTTGAGCGCGTCGTCGAATATATGGCTCGGCCAGCTCTTCCATCCGGATAGCCGTCATGACTCGGGTGTCGATCTGCTTGCGCTCCAAGATGTCCTGAATAGCCAGAGCGTTGATCACCGTCGCCAGCATCCCCATGTAGTCGGCCGAGACGCGGTCCATGCCCTGCTTACTCGCCACAGCACCCCGCAGGATGTTCCCGCCGCCTACAACCATACCGAGGTCGACCCCCAACTCGTGCACCTGACGGATCTCGTCCGTCAAGCGATCGACCACTCCGAAATCGATCCCATACCCGCGTTCGCCTGCCAGTGCTTCACCTGACAGTTTGAGCATCACCCGCCGGTACGGGAGATCAGCCATCAGTCTTCACCTAGCTCGAACCGCGAGAACCTCGCCACGACCAGGTTCTCGCCAACTTTGCTTGACACCTCCTTCACGAGCTGCCCCACGCTCTTCTTGTCTTCCTTTACGAAGGGCTGGTCCATCAGAGCTCGTTCCTGGAGGAATTTCCTCATCTTGCCTTCGACGATCTTTGCACGCACGGGCTCCGGCTTGCCGGACTCCTCGACCTGCTTCTCGAAGATGGCTCGCTCACGCTCGACGATCTCGGACGGTACGTCCTCCGCGTTCACCGCGATCGGGCGTGCTGATGCGATGTGCATCGCCAGGTCCTTGGACAGTCCCTTGAAGTCCTCGGTGCGCGCCACAAAGTCAGTCTCACAATTCAATTCCACCAATACAGCTACTTTGCCGTTGAAATGCACGTAGCTCCCGATGATCCCTTCCCTTGCCGCCCGTCCAGCGCGCTTTTCCGCCTTGGCGATGCCCTTCTGTTTCAGGAAGTCCACCGCCTTGTCCAAGTCCCCGCCGGTCTCCTGCAGCGCCTTCTTGCAGTCCATCATCCCCGCACCGGTCTTGGCCCGGAGCGCGCTTACCTCTTTGGCAGATATCTGTGTTGCCATTCCAAATCCTATAGCCTCGATGTTTGCGGCTCTTCATGTAAGAACCGCCGCCTCAAGATCCCGAGGGACTCGATCGGCGGCGGCATTTCGCAAGTCCGAACGAACGAGTTCCCTATCCCTTGCTTTCCTCACCCGCTTTTGCGGTCGCTTTGGCCGTGGCCCCTGCCTCCGGCTTGTCGCTAGCAGCGTCCTCCACTTTCGGCTCCTCCGAGGAGTCAGCCGAGGCTTCGGCGGGTTCGGACTCACCACCGATCACCTTTGGCTCGGGCTTCAGACGCGCCACAATCGCCTCGGGCCTTGGCCGACGTTTCCGCCGCGGCCGGCGCCGAGCTTTTGCCTCCTCCGTCTCACCCTCACCCGTGTCGGTGCTGTACGTCGTGAAGCTCTCACTGTCCACCGCTGCCTCGCGAGCAGGTACTTGGCTACGTGCTTCAGCCACAACGTCTACGATCGCCTCTGTAATCAGTGATACGGATCGGATCGCATCATCGTTTCCGGGGATCGGCACCGAGATCAAGTCGGGATCGGCGTTGGTGTCCACAATGCCCACAACCGGAATGCCAAGTTTGTTTGCCTCAGCAATGGCAATCCGCTCTTTCTTGGAGTCCACCACGAACAGAGCGCCGGGCAGGCGACCCATGTTCTTGATTCCCTCGAGGTTGCGGTTCAGTTTCTGACGCTCCCGGTCGAAACGGAGCTGTTCTTTCTTGGTGAAGAACTCGAAGGCTCCCTCCTCCTGTCCCTGCTCCAGTTCCTTGAGTCGCCGGATCTGCTTGCGAACCGTGTGGAAGTTGGTGAGGGTGCCACCTAACCAACGTTCAGTCACCCAGTGGGCACCGCACCTTACAGCCTCAGTTTTGACAATCTGATTCAGCTGCCGCTTGGTGCAGACCATGAGCACGTTGTCGCCCTTGAGGACGACCTCACGCATCAGATCCTGCGCGGTCTTCAGCTGACGAAGGGTTTTCTGGAGATCTATGAGATAGATGCCCGACCGCTCGGCAAATATGAAGCGGCGCATCTTGGGGTTCCATCTCCGAGTCTGATGTCCGAAATGGACGCCAGCTTGGAGGAGATCCTGCAGCTCTGGTTGTGCCATTTACTTCACTTCCTTGTGGGTTGTTCGTCCACCGCTTTCAACTCCGGTCTCTATTCGCCCAGCTGGCAAACACCCAAGACCGGATCCGGCGATGTGTGTCTTTCTCGCCTGTCTATCGCTTCGAGAACTGATATCGCTTGCGAGCTCCGGGCCTACCCGGCTTTTTGCGCTCAACCGCGCGCGGATCACGAGTCAACAGGCCCATTTCCCTCAGCTTCCGACGATGCTGCTCGTCCGCACCAACTAGGGCACGCGCGATCGCTAAGCGAAGCGCGCCCGCCTGCCCAGTTAGTCCTCCACCGTTCACACGAGTCTTGACATCGAACGCGCCCAAGGTGTCGGTAGTCACGAACGGCTGTTGAATGTGCTGTATGAGAGATCTGCGCGGGAAGTAGTCTCCCAGAGTCCGGCCGTTCACGTCCCACTTCCCCGAACCCGGGGTCAGATACACGCGCGCAACGCTCGTCTTGCGCCGTCCGACGGCGTGCCAGCGAAGTACGGGCTCAACTGCAGTCGTCATAAGCCTTATCCTAGCTCAATTCTACGGGTGTCGGGTTCTGCCCGCCGTGAGGGTGTTCTGGTCCTGCATATACCTTGAGCTTCTTCCGCAACGTCTGCTTGCCAAGAGTCGACTTGGGAAGCATGCCGTAAACGGCCTTCTCGATCACGCGCTCGGGATGGGTCTCGAGCATCTTGGCCACCGGCGTGAAGCGCTCATGCCCCATGTAACCGGTGTGCCTGAAATACTCCTTCTGCTCCATCTTCCGTCCGGTGAGCTTGACCCGCTCGGCGTTGACCACGACGACGTAGTCACCGCCGTCCATGTGCGGCGTGAAAGTTGGCTTGTGCTTGCCCCTGATAATTTGCGCGACCTTACTGGCCAATCGACCCAATACTACTCCGGAGGCATCGACTACAAACCAGCGATGCTCGAGCTCGTTTTTCTTCTGGGTGTATGTCTTCATCTTCTAACTTCACCGCCCCTCTGCGCGCCGTACCGCATGAGGTCTAAAGATAAACAGCCTATTAGCTTAACGACGCTCCGAGTGGGGGTCAAGGTGCGGTCGAGACCTCAACCAACACGGCCCCCTTCTCCACCGCCTGACCGGGCTGAACGTGCACCGCGCTCACGGTACCGCCGGATGGGCAGGAAATCTCATTCTCCATCTTCATCGCTTCGAGTACCACCACGCCGGACCCTGCCTGGACCGACTGACCCGGCTCCACGGACACACGGACGACCAAACCTGGCATGGGCGCCTTCACGAGTCCGCCTTGCCGCGTCGGCTGACTGCTCCCGGCAAGGCGCCTCAGTCGACGACTCCGTTCGTCCTCAACCAGCGCCACTCTTTCTTCGCCTCCCCGGGCCACCGTCCAGGACTCTCCGCCGTCTCTGACCACATACACGTGCGACCGGTCGCCCACAAGCAGCTGCCGCAGAGGGGCTCCCGGAACCCGAGTCAGCGATGCCGCCACGCGGTTGCCGTTGAGCTGCACCTCGTCCCCGTTCACGGTGACCTCGAACTCGCGTCCAGCCATCGTGACCGTGTACTTCACGCCGCCTCCAATCTGGCAAGTGTCTCCACATGGGCCGTTTGCGGAAACAGGTCGTAGGCTTCGAGCGTGTCGATCCTGAGACTCGGGACACGGGCCAGGTCCCTGGCAAGAGTGGCCGGATCGCAGGACATGTATACCACCCGCGGATCCTCACTCTCCTGGGCCCATGCCTCGAGCCAGCGGGTGACGACCCGCGAGACACCCGATCGGGGTGGATTCAGGACCACCGCATCAGGTACCGGCAACCTCGTCAGCGCCTCCTCCACGAGATCCACAATACGGGTGACCCGCGAAGAACCGTGCAGCTCGCCCCACTCCACGGCGCTGCGGTCTGACTCCACGCTCCAAGCCCGCGCTCCTCGAGCAGCAAGCATGTTGGCGGTGTCGCCTACACCACTGTAGAGATCCCATACCACTCTGCCCTCGATGCTCCCCAGCGAGTCCACGGCCGCCACCCGAATCCTATCGGCAGCAAAACGATTCACCTGTTCGAATGCCATGGCGGGAAACCCCTTCACCGGCCCCAACACGACCCTGGCCGCGCCCTTCACCGGCTGCAGCCAAATTGAGAGGTCAGGGTCGCCAAGAGCCTCCGCGAGTGGGCGAGGATCCCACTCCACGTCACCACCGACCGCTACCAAATGCAGTCGTTCCCGCCTGTCTTCTCGCAGAATCAGCGCCTCCAGCTCACACGGCAACCTGTGACGCAGGTCTCGCAGCTTCGCCCAGAGCCCTTGAATCGGTTCTCTCACGATCAGACAGTCTTCCAGCTCGAAGACCTCATTGGGGTTGTCGTGCCGCCTGAGGCCGATCCTGCCTCGGGCCACGGCCAGTTTGACTTTGGTTCGGTAACGCCATGAGTCACGTGACGCAGCTATGGGCGGATCGGCCACGTCCTGGCGTCCAATTCGCCGCAAAGCGTCACCCACGAGGCGTCTCTTGGCCTCGAGCTGCGCCGCCAGCGACAGATGTTGTAGCTGGCAGCCACCGCACCCGTCATCACGGTAATGTCGGCATTGAGGCTCTACTCGGACTGCACCAGGACTCGCAAGCCGCACAACCCTGCCCTTCGCGTAGCGCGCTTTGCGTCTCACCAGACTCACTTCAACCACATCTCCTGGCGCGGTCCGCGGCACGAAAACAGCCAAGCCCTCGGCTGTCCGACCGATGCCGTCTCCCCCGGCAGCAATTCCGTGGATCGGGATCTCCAACATCATCTCAACCCGGCCCGACGGGCCGCGAGCAGCCAGGCGCTCTCGGTCGCGCGGGGCTTGATCGTCCCGACATCGGTGAACGACTGCCGCCGGTCGTGTTCGGCCAGGGCGGCTGCAATGGCCATTCGCTCCAGCTCTGCATCGTCCTCGCTGGGAGCGAGGACTACATCTCCTACCCTATCCAGATACTCGATGTCGTAATCACCGCTCCTGAACCCGGTTTCTTCCATCACCCGGCGGTGGAACGGCTGTGAAGTAGGAACTCCAACGACCACCATCTCGTCCAGTGCCCGACACATCCGCGCGATAGCACGATCTCTCGTCTCCCCCCACACCACTAGCTTGCCGAGCAGCGAATCATAGAACAGCCCCACCTCCAAGCCCGCCTCGATCCCACCATCCCACCGGACTCCTGGACCGGTTGGAGGCTGGAAGAACTCAACAAGGCCTGTGGCCGGCAGAAAACCGGCAAACGGATCCTCAGCCGTGATGCGGCATTCGATGGCGTGACCGCGGGGACTGAGCTGGCGCCGCGGGATAGAGGTCGGTTCGCCAGATGCGATTCTGATCTGCTCCCGCACCAGATCGACCCCGTACACCATCTCAGTTATCGGATGTTCTACCTGAAGTCGGGTATTCATCTCGAGGAAGTAGAACTCACCGCTGGGTGCCAGCAGGAACTCCACCGTACCGGCGCTGCGATAGCCGACTGCCTCTGCCGCTTGCACCGCCGCACGACCCATGGCCTGTCTCAGGCTTTCGTCCACCGCGGTTGACGGGGTTTCCTCGATCAGCTTCTGGTGTCGGCGCTGTACCGAGCACTCTCGCTCTCCCACATGCAACGTGTGTCCATGCTCGTCCGCCAAGATCTGGATCTCAACATGGCGGGGTCGTTCGATCAGCTTCTCCACGTACACTGATCCGTCGCCGAAAGCAGACTTGGCCTCTGAGGACGCTTGAGTGAACAGAGCGCCCACATCTTTGGCCGCGTCGGCTCGCCGCATACCCTTGCCCCCGCCGCCCGCCGCCGCTTTTAGCAGCACGGGGAACCCGATCGCAGTGGCTGCATCGACGGCGTCATCAGGAGACTCCGAAGCCGAGGTCGTTCCCGGGATGACTGGCACTCCCGCTGCCGCCATCCTGCGCCGGGCTTCTGTCTTGTCACCCATAGCCTTGATCGCGCTGGCCGGCGGGCCCAGAAACGCCAACCCCGTATCCTCAACAGCGGCCGCGAACTCGTGCCGTTCCGCCAGGAATCCGTAGCCCGGGTGAACCGAATCTGCTCCGGTACCACGGGCTGCTTCGAGCAACCGGTCGATGTTCAAGTAGGATTCCGCTGCGGCCGGGGGGCCGATCAAGACAGCCGCGTCGCCAGCTCGAACATGAGGGCTGTTTCGATCCGCCTCCGAATAGACCGCAACCGCCTCGACACCTTGCTCGTGACACGCTCGAATGACCCGGAGAGCGATTTCGCCCCTGTTCGCAACTAGAACGCGCTTCAGCACGGCACACCACCCCGTTCCGGCGGAACGGCGGAACGGCGGAACGGCGGAGGATCTAGAGACCAGCGTACCGACGTTCCGACCTTCCGACCTTCCGACGTATCAGAGCGGGATGTTCCCATGCTTCTTTTGTGGATTCGTATCGCGCTTGGTAAGGAGACTCTGCAGTGCCGAGATCAGCCGCGGCCTAGTGTCTCGGGGATCGATCACATCATCGAGGAATCCTCGCGATGCGGCGTGGTAGGGATCGGCGAACTTGTCACGATATTCCGCCACGACTTGATCAAGACGAGCCAGCGGATTGTCTGCCGCAGCGATGTCCCGCTTGAACAGAATCTCAGCGGCACCTTTCGGGCCCATTACCGCGATCTCGGCCGTAGGCCAGCCCACGTTGAAGTCGCCCCGCACGTGCTTCGAGTTCATTACATCGTATGCGCCGCCATAGGCCTTCCGCGTTATGACCGTCATCTTGGGGACAGTCGCTTCCGCGTAAGCGAACAGCAGCTTGGCGCCGTTCTTGATGATCCCACCGTGCTCCTGCTCCACACCCGGCAGGAAACCAGGCACGTCCTCAAACGTGATGATGGGGATGTTGAATGCATCGCAGAAGCGGATGAAGCGGGCCCCCTTCACCGAGGCCTTTATGTCCAAGACGCCCGCCAACACTGCCGGTTGGTTCGCGATTATGCCGATCGGATGGCCGCCCAACCGCGCAAAGCCAACGATGATGTTTGCTGCGTAGTCTGCGTGGACCTCCATGAAATCCGCACCATCAACGACACGCTCAATGACCTGGTGCATGTCGTACGGCTTGTTGGGATTATCCGGAACCAACTCGAGTAGCTCTTCGTCGCGTCGATCTGAAGGGTCGTCGCACTCTACGACCGGCGGACTGTCGAGGTTGTTGCTCGGCACAAAGCCGATCAGGCGCCGGATCTCCTGCAGACATTCCACTTCCGAGTCGTGTGCGAATTGGGCAACGCCAGAGATCGACGCGTGAACGTCGGCGCCTCCTAGCTCTTCGGTGCTGACGTCCTCATGCGTCACGGTTTTCACGACGTTGGGACCCGTGACGAACATGTATGAAATACCGCGCACCATGAAGACGAAGTCCGTGATGGCTGGGCTGTATACTGCACCGCCGGCACAAGGACCGAGTATTGCGCTGATCTGTGGCACGACACCGGACGTCAGCGTATTGCGTAGGAAGATGTCGGCGTAGCCGCCCAAAGAAACGACCCCCTCCTGAATTCTCGCACCCCCGGAGTCGTTGAGACCAATGATGGGAGCTCCGTTCCGCACGGCCAGGTCCATGATCTTGCAGATCTTCTCAGCGTGGGCCTCCGCCAGAGAGCCACCGAACACCGTGAAGTCCTGCGAGAAGACATAGACCAACCTGCCATCTACCCTGCCATATCCGGTGACAACCCCATCACCCAACGGCTTGTTGTCGGCCAAGCCAAAATCTGTGCTCCGATGCGTCACGAACCGGTCCAGCTCTACGAAAGACGTCGGGTCCAGCAACAGGTCGAGCCGTTCCCGGGCCGTGAGCTTACCCTTTTTGTGCTGTTGTTCGATGCGGTCGGGACCACCGCCCTGTTCGGCTTCCGAGCCAAGGCGGTGGAATCTGTCGAGTTTTTCTTGGATAGTCACGTAGCCAACCGGTTAGGGAAACCGCCGGCCGCAAAAGGGAGTGAGTGGCCGCCGCCTCACCCAGTTGGCTCGTCTTTGGGCTCTTCGGCGGCTTCCTCGACTACGCCAGATTCGGCCGTCTCGTCCGCCTCCTGCGGCGGCGGTTCAGGTTGCTCTTCCGCATCCAACGCAGCCTCCGGTGCCGCGTCTTCAGTGACTGTGGCCTCAGGCGCTTCAAGTTCCGCCGACGATTCCGCGGGTTCCGCCTCTGCATCCGCTGCCACCAGCTCTTCCTCTCCATCGGCAGCAGCTTCGTCAGCCTCCTGCTCAGGAGCAGGTTCCTCTCGGATAGGCACCTCACCGAGTTCGGTCACTGCCACGAGGATTCGGTGATGTATTGGATCGACTTCCATAACCTTGAGAGACGCCTCTTGGCCCAACTTGACTGCCTGCTCAGCTGACTTGCCGTCCGGAATGGGCAATTGCGCCTCGGGCACGAATCCCTCGATGTCATTCCCCATGTCGACCACGACCCCGTTGTCCTGGAATCGCACCACATGCCCATCCAATTCCATTCCAACTGGGTAGTCCTCACCGATCTTGAGCCACGGGTCTTCCTGAGCCTGCTTCAGACCCAACGAGATCCGCTTGTTATCCACGTCGATGTTTAGGATCAGCACCTCTACGGTGTCGCCCTTCTTCACAACCTCAGACGGATGCTGGACACGCTTGGTCCAGGACATGTCGGAGATGTGTATCAGGCCGTCGATGCCGGGCTCCAGCTCGACGAAGGCACCGAACGATGTGAGATTGCGGACCTTGCCAGTGATGCGGGTGCCGATCGGGTACTTCATGGGCAGCACCAACCAGGGGTCCTGTTCGGTCTGCTTCATGCCCAGCGAGATCTTCTCGTCTTCCGGATCGACTTTGAGCACCACGGCCTCGATGGTCTCACCGATGGACACGATCTTGGAGGGGTGCCGAACATTGCGCGTCCAGCTCATCTCGCTGATGTGGACCAGACCCTCTATCCCCGGCTCCAGCTCGACAAACGCGCCGTAGTTCGTGATGCTCACTACCTTGCCCTGGACGCGAGTGCCAACCGGGTACTTCTCCATCACATTCTGCCAAGGATAATCCTGCAACTGCTTCAGACCGAGAGAAATGCGCTCCCGGTCCCAATCGATGTCGAGGATCTTGACATCCAACTCCAATCCCATCTCTACGATCTCAGACGGGTGCGACACGCGCCCGTAACTCATGTCGGTGATGTGAAGCAAGCCGTCGACACCGCCCAGATCAATGAAAGCACCAAAGTCGGTGATGTTCTTCACCACACCCTTCCGCAGCTGACCGACTTCGAGCTCTTTGATGAGGTGCTCCCGCTTACTAGCCCTTTCAGCCTCCAGGATCACACGCCGCGACACCACGATATTGCGGCGTCGCTTATTGAGCTTGATGATCTTGAATTCGAACTCCCTACCTAACAGCTCGTCGATGTTTGGCACGCGGCGCAGCGCTATCTGGCTGCCCGGCAGGAAGGCATCGACCCCCATGAGGTCAACGACCACGCCCCCTTTGATCTTCTTCTGCAATGTGCCCTGCACCGGCTCGTCGCTCTCGTAAGCCTCGCGGATCTTCTCCCACACCCGCATGAAGTCGGCCTTCTTCTTCGACAAGACAACGGCACCGTCCTCGTCTTCGAGCTTCTCGAGGAACACCTCGACTTCGTCTCCTGGACTGATCGATCCAGGTTCTTTGAACTGCTCGATCGGGACCGCGCCCTCTGACTTGAACCCGACGTCGAGGATCACGTGGGTGTCGGTGACGCGCAGGACCTTTGAACGAACGATCTCACCTTCCGCAATTTGCTGGAGCGTCCCTTCGTACAGCTCCATCATCTGTGCGTACTCTTCGTCGGTGTATTGCTCGTCGTACAGGTCCGGACGGACTCGCAGGGAGGAGGACTCGGAGGATACGACCGAGGGGCCTACGCCCGCGGCGGCGTTGACTTCTTGATTTTCTTCGGCCATTGCAGGGGTTGAGGGTTGAGTTTCGCGTTTAGCCTAATGACAAAGTTGCTCGCCGCCCCGCAGGGTGCGGCAAGCCCTGTAGCTTAGACGCGCTGATGGGCTATGTCAAGCTAAGAGAACGCGTTCCGGGCGAGGGCCACAATTCTCTCGACCTGTTCCTCAAACGACAGATCTGTCGTATCGACCACGGCTGCGTCGGCGGCCCGCACCAACGGGGCGACCGCGCGGGTCGAATCATACTCGTCCCGCCGCTCCAGCTTGGCTGCGGCCTCGGCAACCGAGTCCGGGTCCGTCTCGCAGCCATCCTGCAGTAGCCGTCTGCGAGCCCGCTCCGTGTTGTGAGCCGTCAAGAACACCTTTACAGCCGCATCCGGGAACACCACGGTTCCTATGTCCCGTCCATCCATGACAACGCCTCTGGGGTGGAGGCTCGTCGCCTCGCGCAGTGCGCGGTTCACCCATTCACGCACCTCCGGCATGGCTGAGACCTCGGAAACCCGGGCCGTCACCCGATCTGACCGTATCTCAGCCGACACGTCGACTCCGGCAAGTTCCGGCCTGAATCCGCCGGACGTCAGGCTCAATCGCACCAGCAGAGATCCCGCCTGCGCGACCACGCGTTGGCCCGATAGCTCGCCACCAGCGTCCAGCGCAGCCAGCGTCGCCGCCCGATAGAGTGCTCCACTGTCGAGATGAGCCAGTCCCAGTCGATCGGCCACGGCTCTAGCCGTGGTGGACTTCCCCGAGCCCGCGGGTCCGTCTATAGCGAGGACCCTACTTGGCATCGCGAACGACGCCGTTTAGATCCTGGAAGAAACCGGGGTAGCTGATAGCGGCGGACCCCGTCTCTGAAAGCTGCACTGAGACAGCCTGATGGGTCCCGAGCACTGCGAAAGCCATGGTGAGCCGGTGGTCTCGCGCAGTGTCGATTCGCCCACTGAAGGGCCTGTCGCTCCCCTTCACTACCAGGTCCTCGCCGTACACTTGGGCGAACGCCCCGATGGCCGCGAGGTTGCTTGCCAGTAGACCGAGCCGGTCGCTCTCCTTGACCCGCAGCTCGCCAACCGACCGGAACACGGTCTCGCCGCACGCCCGGGATGCGAGAGCTGCGAGAATCGGCACCTCGTCTATCAGGCCTGGCACTTCGTCTGCAAGAACCTCCGTTCCACGGAGCTCGCTCGGGCTCACGACCAAATCCGCCACTGGCTCACCGTTGAGGATGCGTTCATTCTCGCGCACAATCCGAGCACCCATTCTCTCCAGCACCGACAGATACCCCACGCGTGTTGGGTTGACGCCGGCGCTCTCGATGAGGAGCTCGCCAGCCTCGGCCAGGATAGCCGCGCCTACCAGGAAAGCGGACGAGGATGCGTCACCTGGTATATCCAGCTCGAACGGCTCCGCATAAGGCCAGCCCTCGGCACCCGTGAACGACACTTCGGTCCCCTTGACGCTGAGACCGAAGCCGAGGTGTTGGAACATGCGCTCCGTGTGATCGCGCGATCTGACGGGCTCGACTACCGTGACCGGGACTGCGCCGACCAGACCCGCCAGGAGCAGCGCCGTCTTCACCTGGGCGCTCGCCACCGGTGACTCGTAGCGGATGCGTCTTAGACTGCCGCCCCGGATAGTCAGAGGCAGGCAATCTCCCTCGTCCTCCATCACGGTGGCACCCATCTCGGTCAGCGGCCCGGTGACGCGACGCATAGGACGGCGCCGCAAGGACGCATCGCCGGTCACGCGGGCCTCGAACCGATGGCCGGCCAACACGCCCAAGAGGAGGCGCGCCGTGGTGCCGGAGTTGCCGCAGTTGAGCGGAGCCTCGGGAGCCCGCCATTTCCGGCCGTGCACCAACACCGGCCTACCGCGCTGCATGGGCCCGACTTCGACTCCCAATTGGCGCAGCACCCTGGCCGCACTCTTCGCATCGGCGGCAGTGAGGACGTTGCGCAGTTCCACTGTGGTCCTGCTGAGAGCGGCGAGTATGAGGGCGCGGTGAGTTACGCTCTTGTCTCCAGGAGGCCGAATCGCGCCTTCGATTATCACGACTGGACTCCCCGCCTCCAGGACCTAGCCTCGTCCAGCCAGGTTCGCACCCTGGCATGATCGCCCTGCTCGAGTGCATCTCTCAGCGTGCGGATTTCGTCCTCCATACCAGCCAGTGCTTCGAGCACGTGCTCCGCATTCATAGTCAATACATCTGCCCACAGCTCCACAGCGCCTCCAGCCATCTGCGTTGTTGCCAGTGCAGCGGCACCGTAGGTAGGACCCTTAGGACCCATTCGGCTCAAAGCTGCCGCCAAGGCCGACGCCACAGCGCGCGGCAGATGGGAGGTCGACGCAATCACGCGGTCGTGCACCTCCGCTTCAATCATCACCGGATGTGCCCCGACTCCTCGCTCCCAGAAATCTGCAACCTCCCGGGCGGCCAGCTCCCCCCCACTTACCGGCGTGACATACACCACCTGCGCCTCGAGACGATCAGCACTGGCTGACTCGAAGCCCGCGGCGGGCGACCCGGCGAGGGGGTGCGACCCGGCAAACCAGGACGACAGCCCAAGCTCAGATGCCCGCTTGATGATCGGGCCTTTGATTGGCGATGTGTCGGTGATGTAGGCTCCCCGCATCGTCAACCCGGCGAGTCGTTCGAGCAGGTCGATTGTCCGGCGCGGACCTGTGGCAACCACTACCAACTCCGACTCCGTCACGACGCGCCGGACATCGGTTGCCAGCTCCGATATGGCGCCGGTCTTGACGGCCGCGACGCCATCTCTTCTCGAGAAACAGAATCCAAGCACGCGGCCGACTCCTTGACGAGTCGCGCGCCAGGCCACTGAGCCGCCGACTTCACCTAGCCCTATCACACCCAGGGTGTCAGGCAGCATGGTGAAACGAATGAGTGATGGGCAGTCTGATCAAGCAAGATCGGGGAATCAAGTGCTTACAAAGGGCTCTTCAATCCATCGCCGCTACGACGTTGGACGCGACCTCGTTCCTCCATACGGACATGCATCAAACCGTGGTCGGCTCGCTCCACAGTTTGCTCAACCGTCTCATCTTGGCCGCGAACGGCCCAGCCCATCGAGATGGGAACGGGCGCTGATCTAGCAGCATTCTCCGCGTAGCGTCTGGCGACATCCTTTGTAGACTCAACGCTCTCGCCCAGCAAGATGACGAGAAACTCGTCCCCGCCGATGCGGATCACCGCGTCCTCTGCGCGAGCCTGCCGTGTGAGGAAATGGGCCACCTTGATGAGTACCTCATCGCCTGCGGAGTGGCCATATAAGTCGTTGTAGTGTTTGAAGTTATCTATATCGACGATTATCGCACCGAGCGCTGCCGGGTCTGCATCGGCACGTGTCTCGAGCTGCTCCAGATACCGCCGGTTGTAGCACCCTGTCAGCGGATCCCGTACCAAGAGGTTCTTGAGTTTGCGCTCAAGGTCTTTCCGGTGGGTTATGTCAATGAGTATCCCGTACAGCCGGGTTGATCCAGTCTCGGGATCACGTACGAGATAACTCGTGTCGAGTACCGTGATGATGGTTCCATCCGGCCGGCGCATGTCCAGTTCGAAGTCCTTGACGGTGCCGTCGCGCTCCAGTAGCTCGTGTTCGTCTCTCAACTGACCAGGATCCACACAGAAGTCTCCTGCCGTGTAGCTCCTGAGTTCCTGCAGCGAACCCACCCCCAGCAGTTCCATCAGCGCGGGGTTACCATCGAGGATCTTGCCAATGGGGGTCGTGATGTAGATCCCCTCTCGAATGTTGAGGACCAGCTCTTTCAGCGTGTTGGGGTCTTGCAGCTCCCTTTGTTCAGGGGCCCCATGCTTGGGAGATCTTTGCCGCTTCATACAGAGACCCTTCTCACACCCGCCCCCCGGATGGCATCTCTCTCAGACCCTGTTGCGCGCGCTCCCTCACTTCTTTGTCCTTGTCACGCGTCAACTCTCGCAGCGCCCGCCTGGCTTCATCCGACTTGGCCAGCACCAGTCCGTCCACCGCGGCCTTCCGAGCAATCGTGTTTTTTTGGCCGAACAGCCCACCGCGGGCCTGAGCCGCTTTCGTTAGGGCCTGGACCGCTTCGGTGGTTCCCAACCGACCGAGAGCGCGGTAACACTCGCCGCGCAACGCGTCGTCCTCCTCCTCGTCTGCCTGGTTCATCAGCGTTCCCACTAGTGCGCCAAGGCTTGAACCACTCAACTCGTGTATCACGCTCCGCCGAACCTGGGGATCCTGGTCTCGAACCAGCGTGCGAAGGTAGCGCGCCGTCTCGCGAGAACCGATGCGGGCCAGCGCGATCCCGACCGAGCACCGTACCCTGGCATCAGAGTGACTGGTGGCGTCGCCAAGAGCAGGAACTGCTTCTACCATCTTCAGCTCGCCGATCAGATCTGCGACGTTCCGAACCACATACCATTGGTGGTGACCCAGCATCGATATGACCCTGTCGGTGCCCGCACCCATCTCCCTCAGGGCCGCCAGGAATGCCCGGCGTTCAGCGAAGGTGCTGGCAGCCACGAGCAAGTCCAGCAACAGCTGCGTGGCCGTCGTGCCAGCCCGGCCCATTATGAGCATGACATCGCGGGCATACAGGGGATCCAGCAGGAGGTCGGTCAGGGGGCGTAGAACCTCCGGACCCAACATTCGCCTCAAACCAACGCCGTAGGCCCTGCGCGTGTCTTCATCTTCGGCGTTGCTCTCCTGCCGCACCCCGGCAACCAGAGCTTCTGCCACCTCCTCCTTCTTCCCTTCCCTACCTGCCCGCACTATCTGATCGGTCAATTCGTTCAGGCCGCGGTTCAGTTCTTCGCCTGACTTCAGACCGGCAAGCGCCTCCATTTTCGCAGCGAGAGTCCGACCGCCGGCCGGCCTGGCGACGCTCGACTCAACCAGCGGTGCCCGCTCGACCGGTTCGGGCAGCGACTCTTCACTGGCAAGGCGTTCCGCCGCAGTGTCAGAACCGGCTATGGTCTCTAGCTGCGGCAGCTCCATGTTCTCTGCTGCGATGACCCCCGACGCCTCTAACGCCTCCGAGGTCCGCATCTGCCGACTCTCTCGCGCCTGTTTGGCATGCTCTGCACCGAGGATCCAAATGCGGCGGACGCGCTCTCGCTCGAGTTGCCCCACTAGGCTCTGCACAGACCCAACCTCATCGGGGTCCTCAACAAGCGCCTTGACCAGCAGCATGAGGTCCAGCCCGCCCGCACCAAACCCCATGTGGATCTCGACGACACCGTGCGTACGCATGCGAGCCACCAGCTCCGGCACCAAGGGGACCTCCGGTGGAACCGGCGCACCCTCGATCGAGAGCTGGGTACCCTTGAGCTGAATCGACCAGCTACGCTTGCTCGTGAGCTGTCCCAGCGAATCGAGCGCTGCCTTGTGGTCGTCACTCATGTCCGGTGAGCGCTGGACCAGCTCGATCAGCCGAGCCAACATCAGTGCAAGTCTGTGTTCTTCCTGCATGGGCCTTAACTTAGCCCGCCCGGTAAAGGGCGGCAACGAAGCGAGCACTCCGCGAACCGGGTCGAGGGCGCCGCAAGGACTTCTGCGTCCGGTTGCGCGCCGCAGTCCTGCATCGCTTAATACTCAGGCACGAAATGCGGCTCGGGAGCTCAGTCGGTCAAGGGGAAAGGTCAGACGTGATCCGTTCGGAGACGTTCAAGAAGTACCTGCTGCCCGGATTGGTGTTTCAGTCGGTGGTGATTGCCGGTGGATACGGTACGGGGCGTGAGCTGGTCGAGTTCTTCTTGAGTTACGGGCCTGCCGGTGGATTGTTGGCCATGCTGCTCGTCTCTACCGTCATTTGGAGCATAGCGTGCGCAAGTAGTTTCGAGTTCGCTCGAGTGTTTCGGAGCTACGATTACCGCAGTTTCTTCACGCGCCTCCTGGGTCCTGGCTGGGTGCTATTCGAAATCTGCTATTTCGCTCTCCTGCTCATCATACTCGCCGTCATCGCAGCCGCAGCCGGTGCGATACTGCAAGAGACCTTCGGCCTGAGCTACGCGGTGGGAGTGCTCGGCATGATGGCGGCTGTCGGGTACCTGGTGTTTCGCGGCTCCGGTACTATCGAACGAGTACTGGCGGTCTGGTCGCTGGTACTGTACTCGGTTTACGTCGTGCTGTTCGTGTGGTCGTTCTCGCGGTTCGGAGGAGACACGATCGCTGCCGTGATGAACGAGGACATCGCACCGGGGTGGGCGGTTGGGGGCGTCAAGTACGCTGCGTACAACCTCGCCATCATCCCGGCCGTGCTGTTCGCCGTGCGTCACGCCGACACCCGCAAGGAGGCTGTAACCGCAGGGCTCCTCACTGGACCCATTGCGATAGTGCCGGGCCTGCTGTTCTACCTCGTGATGTGCGGTCAATTCCCCGCTGTCCTCGAGAGGGCAGTGCCGGCTAACTACATCTTGGAAGTTCTAGGGTCCCGCACGTTCCAGATCGTGTTCCAAGTGATCTTGTTCGGCACACTCATAGAAACGGGGACCGGATTGATTCACGCCGTCAACGAGAGGGTCGCGAGCGTGTTCCTCGAGCGCAGCCGACCGATGCCTCGGCTGATCCGGCCGGCAACGGCAACGGTCCTTCTCGTCCTGGGGTCTCTTCTCGCCAGCTTTGGCCTGATTGACCTCATCGCCAAGGGATATGGAACTCTGACCTGGCTGTTCCTCGTAATCTTCGTGATTCCAATACTGACGATGGGGATATGGAAGATCAGACAGCAGGGTTTGATCAAGAAAACGCCGGCTACGCCACCGAGGGAGTGAATGCCAACGGACACCGAGGCGATAGAGATCAGACCTCTGGCAACGCTGGAGGACTACGCTGCTTGCGTGGATCTACAGCGTGACACTTGGGGTCGTGAGTTTGGCGAATTAGTGCCTCCTGCGCTGCTGCAGGTGACGCAGAAGGTCGGCGGCATCGCCTCCGGAGCGTTCGAACCGGACGGTCGACTGGTGGGCTTCGTCTACGGGATTACCGGGGTCAAGGACGGCAGCCCGGTGCATTGGTCTCATATGTTGGCAGTGAGGCAGGATTCGGAGGGATTGGGACTCGGGAGACTGCTCAAAGCGTATCAGAGGGAGGAGTTGGTCGAATCGGGGGTCCGCGTATCCTACTGGACTTTTGACCCGCTGGTTGCACGGAATGCCCATTTCA
The DNA here is from genome assembly GCA_039589275.1 of Gemmatimonadota bacterium. GTDB lineage: Bacteria > Gemmatimonadota > Gemmatimonadetes > Gemmatimonadales > GWC2-71-9. The sequence goes on from JBDHHP010000024.1 coordinate 22,113, forward strand.
ACCTGAATCGGTTGGGGGTCTCGATCATCCGGTACGTTCCCAACATGTACGGCGATACCGGCAGCGAGCTCCACAGCGGCCTGGGCACCGACCGATTTCTGGTTGAGTGGCAACACACATCCGAGCAGGTGGCTTATGCGTTGTTGCACGGGCGACCCCCGGACCTTCCGGACTCGGCTCGGGCTCCGGTGGTCGCGAGTGAGCATCCCGGTGCCGTTGACGGCGTCTACCCCGCTGAGCCCGTCGTGAAGGTTGCCGTTCCCTGGGACATACAACAGGTAAAAGCGGAATCCTTTGACGTCGGTATGCATTGGCGCCACACGACGAGAAGGGCGTTTGACTGGTACTTGGGGCGAGGATACGAAGTGCGGGGATTCGAGCACGACGCGTCAGATAGAACCGGCTGCTACGTTTTGGTGCGCAGCGAGGGGTCCTGAAGTGAGCCTCCAGATTCAGCAAATGACATTGCGCGAGATTCGCCTCCCTCTCAGAGAACCGTTTCGAATATCGTCCGGCATTGTCGACGTTAGACGCATTTTGCTGCTCCAGCTACATGATCCTGACGGGCTGGTCGCGTGGTCGGAATGCACAGCCGGGGAACTCCCCAACTACTCACCAGAAACTTGCGACACGGCCTGGCTTGCTATCGCCGAATGGGTGGCGCCGCGTGTGCTCGGACGTGAATTCGGCACACCACAAGAAGTGCACGCCGCGCTCGAGCTGGATTTCCGCGGTCACAACATGGCCAAGGCTGCCGTCGAGATGGGAGCTTGGGCGCTGGCCGCGACACGAGAGGGCGTGAGCCTCGCAGCCCTGCTTGGCGGCGTACGAGAACGGATCGAGACCGGGATATCCCTCGGAATCCAACCCGACCCAGAGGCGCTGGTGGCCAAAGCGCGAGACGCCGCCCGATCGGGATACCGCAAGATCAAGCTCAAGGTCAAGCCGGGAGCTGATGTCGCCTTCGTGTCAGCGGTGAGAGATGCACTCGGGCCCGATGCGCCACTCATGGTCGACGCCAACAACGCCTACACGGTCGCCGATTTCGATCACCTGGCGCAACTCGATGCTTTCGATCTCGTGATGATCGAGCAGCCATTGGCCTGGGACGATCTGGTGCGCCACGCCGAACTGCAGAAACGGATCGCAACTCCGATCTGTCTCGATGAGTCGATCACGAGTCTAGAACGGGCCGAGGACATGATCAGGCTCGGCAGTGGCCGCATAGTGAATATCAAACCCGCCCGGGTAGGCGGCTTCGGCGTGTCCCTCGCCATTCACGACCTCTGCCGTGATCACGGCATACCTGTCTGGTGCGGCGGGATGCTGGAGAGCGGGGTCGGGCGAGCACACAATGTAGCCTTGGCCTCACTCCCCAACTTCTCGGTACCCGGAGACCTCAGTCCGAGCAACCGTTACTGGGAGCGAGATATCGTCACTCCTGAGTGGACCATGGCCGACGGTATGGTTGCCGTACCCAGAGACTCCCCCGGTATCGGCGTGGAGGTTGACCGAGACAGAGTGGATGATCTGACAGTGAAGGCCAGGACCCTGACCGCCTAACCGCGCAGCCGCTGGTGTCGGTTGACCGCGCCGCGGCGGACCTAGGGCTCCAATCCCGCGTTGTAGCTGGTCAGGAACACCAGGAACTTTGTCACTTCCACGATGTCGGACCCCACGTACCTGATCGAATGGGCGTCAGTGCGCTCTACGCTGGGCAGATAGGCGAGGATCTGCGATGGTCGGTAGTTCTTGAACCGTACATCAAGTGTAATCGGTGCATCGAGTACAAATGGCTCGAACTCGTCGAGACGTCGCAAAGCTCTCCTCACTGTCTCACCGATCAGCTCATACGCCGCGGGCGGCGTCATGGTTCTAGCCGAATGAAAGCTGATGCTCCACTTGACCACAGCACCTTCGATGTCGCCAATCGTCGATCGAGCTTGGTCGATCGTAGCGTCGTCGCCCGAGATCACGATCACTGGTACGCCGAAGTGGCCGGCAATGGCCGCGTTCAATCCAGCCTCCATCATGGAGACGCCGTTCAGCCGCACGTCCGCCAGTCGCCCGCTGGAAATCGTATGAGCGCGTACACCGTCAGGGTTGGTGGTTCCTGCATGATACCCGATGAATATTGCAGCATCGAACGTGGAGTCGATTCCCTCCATCATCTCGAGCGGCCTGGGCCACGATCGTACGACGACCACGTCCTCAGGTAGCATGTCGATGAGCAGATTCTCACCGTTCCCGTGGGAATCACTGATTAAGATCTCCGTCACTCCCTCATCACGTGCTGCCTCGATCGCGGCCAGAACCTCCCGCGTGGTCCATTCACGAGCTTGCTGGTATTCGAATCCGCCCGGGCCCAGGTGATCCCCCGACACCACGCCGACCACGCCTTCCATGTCCACAGAGATATAGAGCTTTAGACCTTGCTCCTGACACAGCGTGGCAGCGGGAGAAAGAAACGCCAACTGTGCAAAGGCTAGGACTCGGAGCGTGCACTTGATTCTCATGGCTCACCTCACGGCGACATGGTGCCCGGGACTCCTTCCCAAAGTCCCACAGGGCGTGAATGGTCCGGACTAGGTCGAAAGATCATGCATCGCAATCAACGTGATAGGTTTATTCCCCATGGTGCGGGCTGTGCCCGCGTGTATAATTGCGAACCAGACAGACGCCGTGCAAGCTGTTCGCGGGCGCATGTTCCGCTGAGCCCTTCATCACGAAGACAGCCGCCATGACATTGAACGTCGACAGACCCTATCTGACCCAGACATTGCAGGACCTCGTGCGGATCAACTCCGTCAATCCAAGTCTGGCCCCAGGCGCACCGGGCGAAACCGAGATCGCCGCGTACACCGAGCGTGCCCTGCAGGAGATTGGCATGGAGGTTACCAGGCTCGAGACCGCCGCTGGTCGACCGAGCATAGTGGGTCGGCTCCCTGGGATGGGAGGCAGTCGATCGCTCATGCTCAACGCTCACTACGACACCGTGGGTGTTGAGGGAATGGCCGATCCGTTTTCAGCCGAAGTCCGCGACGGCAGACTCTACGGACGCGGATCCTACGACATGAAGGGGAGCCTGGCAGCCTGCATGACGGCCGTTAAGGCTCTGCAGGACGCCGGTGTGGGACTCGCGGGAGACCTATTGATCTCAGCGGTTGCAGACGAAGAGCACTCGAGTCTCGGAACTCTCGACGTTCTCGCCGACTGCGACGTCACCGGCGTGATCGTCACAGAGCCGACGGAGCTGGACATCTGCCTGGCACACAAGGGTTTTGCCTGGCTCGAGATAGAGATCTCTGGAAAGGCCGCTCACGGAAGCAGACCGGACTTGGGCCAAGATGCCAACATGCTCATGGGTCGAGTCTTGGCCCATCTCGAGTGGTTGGAGAGAGATCTGGCCGAACGAACTCCCCACCGCCTAGTCGGAACGCCTTCGCTCCACGCCCCCCTGCTGCAAGGTGGAACTGCCCCGAGCGTTTACTCAGCGTCATGCAAGCTTACCGTGGAGCGGAGAACCGTCCCCGGGGAAACCGAGCAACAGTTGACGCGCGAAGTGCAGGCGATCCTCGACGACCTGTCCGCCGCGGACCCAGATTTCAAGGCGAACCTGCGTGTGACTCTTGTTAGGGAGCCGTTCGAAGTCCCGATCGACTCTCCCGTCGTGATGCACCTCGAACGTGCCACGGCAAAGGTGACCGGGAACGAGCCGATCCATGGAGGCCAGACACCATGGATGGACGCGGCGCTGTTTGCAGGCGCGGGGCTCGACACGGTTGTTATGGGGCCAGCAGGAGCCGGCGCGCATTCGGCTGAAGAGTGGGTAGATCTGGATTCGGTGGAGGTGCTGGCCGGGGTCCTGGCGGAAACGGCGCTCGAGTATTGCGGCTGACCTACACGCTTGCCTAGTGATCTCTCATTAGGTAGACCGAACCTCTGCCGTATCCAAAAACGATATCGCTGACCGGAGCCCGCACTTTGCCAATCACATTGCCCGCATCGTCCAGCGCTACAACGTTGCCCCGATTGGCGCAACCTTCCGCAACCTGCTCACCCGTTCGGTTCACCCGTGATCCCCTTCTTCGTTGGTTCTTCGCTTTTCCTGAGATCTGAGCCGCAAGCATTTCCTGTCCCCTCGCACTGAGAGTTCCCTACTGACAGGCCGGGCAATGCATGCGCCGTGCCGCCGGACTTTCATCTGTAACATGTTGATTCGCAGAAACTTAGCGGTGGGTGACGGTAGGACGCCCCAGAATCACCTGTCCGTGGCCGTGATCGATATCCGCAAAAAAGTGGACAGTCTGCCTAGTACTCAGCCCATTGCAGGACCACGTCCTCACACCTGCTTCGGTGATCGTCGGTGACCGGAACTCCGGACACCAGCAGACCCTCCAGGACCGGCTGCAATTGGTGGGATAGAGACTCGCGAGCGGCGCTAGAGCGCTCCGGCCAATGGCGATTCACCAGGCCGGAGATCCGCTGTTCTGCTTCGCCGCCGGCTTGAGCAAAGTCGTCTGGGAGCCGGCGCGCGATCAGCCTATCACGTTCCCTGCGGCGGTCCCTGCCGGCACGCCGGTCATCGTAGCCGCGTCGGTCCGCACCCTTACGTCTCTCGCGGTCTTGGTCTGACGCCATTGCGGAGAAAAATAAGTGTTGGGACCGAGGTGGGAAGTGCGGAGCCCGGCCCTAGCTGCCTGTGGAAGCAAACGCCGCTATGATGACGAAGCTAACAAACGCCGCAGCAATAGCACCTGCAAAGATCCACGGCGTAGACTTACCTGCAAAAGGGGGCGGAGGCGGCACCGGCCCGCGCCTAGCGCGCCCGTTACGGCCGCCAATATCAGCAGGTCCAGAAGTAACGCCCGGGTCCAGGATGAGACTTCTCAGACTGTCTGTACCAGAAAAATCCGGCGGCGGGATACCTATTATCGAGAGTTCGATTTCAGGCGACGCTGCGACGGCCAGACTGGAGTCAGGACTCGCCGCTGCCGACGCAGGAACACCGATCAGGCTCAACATGAGCGCAGTGAGAACGCATCTCCAAGCTCTTTTCATGCCTTCCAACGATAGCTAGTCAGTCTGTCTTTTCATAGCCGACCAAACAGCGGCCCCGAGCATCTGGGGACGCTCGGGGCCTGTTATCATTCCGAACTCGAAGCGCGAGAAGCGGCTTCGACCCGATTCAGTTGCCGCCTGTCAGACCCCGTGCCTCGAGCAACGCACCGATCGACGGCTGCCGTCCACGGAACGCCTCGTAGAGTTCCATACCCGGCCTGGTTCCCCCCTTCGACAGCACGTGTTCGCGATACTTCTGCGCGGTTTCCTGATCGAACAGACTCGTTTCCTTGAACGCTTGGAACGCGTCCTTGTCCAACACCTCCGCCCATATGTAGCTGTAGTAACCGGAGGAGTAACCGCCGGAGAAAATGTGCGCGAAGTAGGTGCTCCTATAGCGAGGTATGATCTCGTCAATCAAGCCGATTCGACTCATCTCAGCAGTCTCGAACCCCATCGGCTCGCGCTCTGCCGACTCCATCATGGTGTGCCAAGCCAAATCCAGATACGATGCCGCAAGGTACTCCACTGTGGCGAAGCCCTGGTTGAACTTGCCCGCGGCCTTCAGCTTGTCGACCAACTCATCAGGTATCACCTCGCCGGTCTCGTAGTGTTTAGCGTACATCCGCATGACCTCGGGCTCACCCATCCAGTTCTCCATGATCTGTGACGGGAACTCGACGAAGTCTCGCGGAACGTTGGTGCCCGAAAGGGACTCGTACGTGACATCAGACAACAACCCATGCAGCGCATGGCCAAACTCGTGCGCAAGGGTGCTTGCCTGCTCGAAAGTCAGCAGTGACGGCGAATCGCCGGTGGGTGGCGGGAAGTTGAAGTTGGTCGTGACGATCGGCTTCACGTCTCCGTCGACCCGCGATTGCGCGCGAACATCGTTCATCCACGCCCCACCCTGCTTACTCTCCCTGGTGAAGAAGTCCATGTAAACGATACCGACGTGCGTGCCGTCGGCCTCTTTCACCTCGAATACCTGCTGATCCGGGTGCCACTGCGGAACGTCATCGAGCTCGGTGAACGTCAGGCCAAACAGCCGGTTCGCAATCATGAACACGCCATCACGCACGGCGTTTACTTCGAAGTACGGCTTGACGACCTCTTCGTCCAAGTCGTAACGTGCCTGGCGGACTTTTTCGGCATAGTAGCGCCAGTCCCAACCCCTCAACTCATCGGCGATACCATCCTGACGCATCATCTCTTCCAACGCGCCTCGTTCTGCCCGCGCCACGAGCAGCGCCGGGCGCCAGATCTGGTCGAGGAAGTCATAGACTCGATCCGGGGCCTCGGCCATGTTGTCTGACAACACGAAGTGGGCGTGCGTCTCATACCCCATCAATTGCGCCTTTTCCGCGCGAAGCGCCGCCATGCGGCTCAGGATCGCCTTGTTGTCAGCATCGTTGTCGTTGTTTCCGCGCATCGCGTATCCGTCGAACAGCTGCCGCCGGTACTCCCGGTTCGGTGAGTACTGCAAGAAGGGGTTTACGCTTGGCCGCTGCAGAGTGAACACCCAGCCATCATCTTTGCCGCGTCGTTCCGCCTCCGCTGCAGCAGCCGCAACGAGGTTACTCGGGAGGCCCTCCAACTCTGCTTCGTCGAAGATGTGCAGCTCAAAGTCGTTCGTCTCCTTGAGCAGGTTCTGTCCGAACGTCTGTGAGAGCTCGGCAAGCTCCGCATTGATGGCCCGCATCCGGCCCTGTGCTTCGTCATCCAAGTTCACACCGCTACGCACGAACGACTTGTGGGTCTCCTCCAGCAACTTCAGCTGTTCTGTGTCCAGCTCCAAGTCATCCCGCTGGTCGTATACTGCTTTGACCCTCTCGTACAGCGCCCGGTTCAGTCGGATGTCATCACCGTGTGCGGCCAGCTCCGGCGCAACGGTTCGCGCAACCTCTCGCAGCGCATCGTTTGAGTGCGCTCCCTCCACAGGGAAGAACACACTCGAAACCCGCGTCAGTGCCCCACCGCTTCGCTCCAACGCCTCAACCGTGTTCGCGAACGTGGGCGACTCCGAGTTGTTGGTGATGGAATCGACCTCGGCCTCGTGTTGAGCCATCGCGGCACGAAACGCGGGCAGATAGTGGTCGTCATGGATTTGGTCAAACGGGGGCACACCGAAGGGCGTGTTCCACTCGACAAGCAGAGGATTCTCTCCAGAAGTACAGCCGATTCCGGCTACTAGCATTGCTATCATGATTGGACTAAAAGGGGATCTCACAAGGCGCCTCCTAGCGACCTGATTGCGTCAGCATGGCTCTAGACTCCGAGGGCGACTTTGTTTTGGGATTCGATAGTTCCGCGCGGAAAGGAAGCGGCATACCGGGATCTAGGCAAGGGGAGAAGGCTCGGCTCACTTGGCACAAACCTTGGTCGGTGTCATCTTGTCAGCTGTTCCTGCGGCAATAAGTACCAGACTACAACGGAGAACCAGCAAACTGCAGAACTCTGCCACGGCCTCTGACCTCAAATATGTAAGCGACTCACAACCGGGCATCCGGCGTCAGAGGAGGGGTCGGGGTTTCAGCTACCTCGATTCAGACGGGAAGCCGCTGCGCGATTCCGACCAGCTCAGCCGCATCAAGTCCCTCGCCATACCGCCGGCATGGAATGCGGTATGGATCTGTCCGGATCCGCACGGTCACATCCAGGCTACGGGCCGAGATGCCCGCGGGAGAAAGCAGTACCGCTACCACCCTCGATACCGGGCGTTTCGAGATGAAACCAAGTTCGACCGGATGCTTCAATTCAGTGAAGTGCTGCCAAAGATCCGCAACCGAGTGGAGCGTGACCTGGTCCGACCCGGGCTACCGCGCGAAAAGGTGTTGGCAACGGTGGTCCGGCTGCTCGAGAAGACTCTGATCCGCGTGGGCAGCGAGGTCTACGCGAGAGAAAACCGTTCATTCGGCCTCACCACGATGAAGAGCCGCCACGTTGAGGTGTCCGGATCGAAGCTGAGGTTTGAGTTTCGTGGTAAGAGTGGAGTGTTACGCCAGGTCGCAATAACCGACGCGCGCCTAGCCCGTATCGTCCAGCACTGTCAGACCCTTCCAGGTCAGGAGCTGTTTCAATACCTGGACGATTCTGGCAAACGTCAGGACGTCGATTCCGGTGACATCAACGAATACCTGAGGGAAATCACCGGTCGGGACATAACGGCCAAGGACTTTCGAACGTGGGCTGGCACCATGTATGCGGCGACCGCACTCAGAGAAATGGGACCTGCCCCATCAGGCCGAGCGGCCGATCAGAACATCGTCCGCGCGGTCGACCAGGTGGCCGAACGACTCGGAAACACGCGGGGGGTGTGCCGTAGCTACTATGTCCACCCGGACATCATCCGAGCCTACAAAGAGGGAGACGTGATCGAGACGCCAGAACCGGTTTCCAACAAACGGAAGCGGCGTGCCACTGCAACACTGCGTCGGGACGAGATCAAGGTACTGGAGTTCCTGCAGAATCGACGTGACCGCTCGGAGTAGGCTTCCGAGCACAAGCACTTGCCGGTCCGGGCTCCCTACTCCAACTTTCTGCTACATTCGATGCACCGAACAGTCACAGGTTGGTGGCCTTCTCGGCCCCGCCGCCCGACTGACGCCGCAGTACGACGCCCGCCCGACGACGAGACCGCAGGCCTTTTTCACGACTGCTATTGAACGGGGTGCTCACAATGAGTCCGTGGAACCGCAGTCTCCTCGTCGCAGCCGCAATGATGTCAGCATCAGCCGTCACCCTGAGCGCGCAAACGTTGCGCGGCCAGGTGGTAGACAGCATCACATCCGAGCCGATCCGCGCCATGGAGATGGTGTTGATCGATGTTCGGGGAGACACCGTCGCGGTAGCCAGGTCCAACTCTGAGGGTCGGTTTGCTGTGGAGCTCAGTCGCGCAGGCGCCTACACGATAAGCTGCAGGTGTATGGGACACAGACCCAAGGAAGTGACAATCGATTTGGAAAGCGACGACTACATCACCATCCGTATGGCTCCCATAGTCGTTCCGCCCTGACGGATCGAGCCGGGTCCAGGTACGCGTCTACCTGAGCGTCCCACCTTAAGGTCGCCTCTGGCAGTCCGCGGTATGGGACTGGGTCGAATCGGTGCAACGTGACCTTACCTCGCGCTCCTATCAGTACTTGGCGATCGCGAATCCCAGAACTGCCCCGATCGAGGCACGCGAGAAGATGTACCACGGAGCAGGCCACTGACGGTCTGCCACACAGAACTCAGAAAAAGGAGCCCCAGTCGCCGCAGCGGCGACTGGGGCTCTGCGCAACCCGGATCAGCGACGTCTGCGTCCTAGAAGCTCACCCGCGCCAAGCTGATCCCGTACCGCGTTGGCTGGGGAAGCGGGCCGCGGATCGCGGCCGCGCTCGCAAGCCTCCCGTCCAGCCGTGGACCCAGCTCGAGCGCCATGCCGGCATCTATGCGCCGGTTGATTGCTGAGGCAGAAATGGGCGCGTCAATCCAGGACCACAGTCCAAAGACCAAGATGCCCGCGATTCCGGCGCCGAACGTGCCGCAATCGTCGAAATCGGCGCAATCCTCAGCGGCCCCGACAGCGATGGCGAGCGACGCCACCTGACCGCCAAACATGATGGCGGCTTTGCCCCATTGGCCATTATACCCCTGCCCTGCCCCCGTTATCAGGAAGCTCAGCAGGAACGCCACGCCCGGACTCTTGCGACCAGTCGTGACCTGCGGCCTAGTGGGTCCGGCGGGCGGGGGGGCGGCCGCAGCTACGGGCTCCTTGGTCATCCGATCGATGCGATCCCAGATGATGCGGAACTGGTTTCCGTCTCTTGTCCGGATCAAGATGCTCTCGTTGGGAACCTGCTCGACAATGGTGCCGCGCAGCACGCTGCCGTCCTTCAGGTAGACGACATCCTCCAACTCCTGGGCCTCGACTGATGTTGGAACCAGGATGACGGCCGATACGGCCAGGAACAGGACCATCGCTAACGGACCGACGTTGCACAGGAATCGTCTCATTCTGTCGCTCCTTCGGGCTGATTTAGACCGATTGGGGAATGCAACCGGAATTCGAGTCAGAGGCGAATAACTGCGTACCAATCTGGGGATTTCTCGTCAGCACAGCAAGAACTCCTCTGCCACGGGAAACAGCAGGCTCACATTGTGACGCAGGCCGTTGACAAGTCGCCTTGAGACGGCCAATCATGGCGACTAGCTTCCACACGAGAGACAGCTGACCCAGCATGAACTGCGCGTACTGCTCCACATCGGTCCCTGAAAACGCCACCTACTGCCACCACTGTGGCTCGATGGTGTCGGACGCGGATGGCCAGGCGGCAGCCACAGCTGCTATCGATCAGTCCTCTGAGGAGCGCCTGGAGAAGCTGCTCAAAGCGGAGACTCGCGGCGAGTTTGAGATCGAGCGCATGCTGGGCAAGGGCGGGATGGCAATCGTCTATCTCGCCAACGAGATCCACCTGGGGCGCAAGGTCGCCATCAAGGTCCTGCCCCCAGAGCTGACCTTCGGCCACGGTGTCGAACGCTTCAAGCGTGAAGCCCGAACCGCCGCTGCCCTGGACCACCCCCACATCATCCCGATCCACCGCATCGCATCTGGCGGCACGCTGTTCTGGTACACGATGAAATACGTGGAAGGGCGCTCTCTCGAGCAGTACCTCAAAGAGAAACCGCGTCTGTCGCTCGAGGACACCGTGCGGATTCTCGAACCGGTGGCTCAAGCGCTGGAATACGCTCACCAACACCAGGTTATCCACCGTGACGTGAAGCCCGCCAACGTGATGATCGACCTGAATGACAGGGTCGTAATGACCGACTTCGGCATCGCCAAGGCGTTGACGGAGGGCACACTCACGGCCTCAGGTTCGGTGATCGGCACTCCGTTCTACATGTCGCCCGAGCAGGGAATGGGTAAACCGGTCACCGGGGCAGCCGATCAGTACTCTGTCGCGGTCATGGCCTACCGCATGCTTTCCGGCCAGGTGCCCTTCGAGGGTGACTCGGCAATAGACATCCTGCACAAGCACTGCAAGGAGATTCCGCCACCTTTGGAAGTGTTGCGGCCGGATCTTCCTTCCTACGTCTACGCAGCAGTCGACAAGGCGCTTGCCAAGCCGCCAAACGACCGGTTCTCCTCAGTTTCCATGCTGGTTGATGGCTTAAAGCGGTTGAGCCCCGAGGTCTCTGCCGAAATGCCCACCGCTGTGGTCGATTCCGATCCGTCGATTCAGGATCGGATCAGCACGGAGGTGATCGATCGAGTGGAAACGCCCACGCGGCCGCAACCCGCGGCACCTGTCGAACGGCCGCGGAAAGCAACCGCCAAGAGTAGGCGGGGACTGTTGTTGATCCCGATAGCGCTGGGCGCCATCGCTATCGGCGTATTGGCCGGGACCTGGATAAACTCTCAGCGGGCGGCACCCGAGATCACGGAGCAACCACCGGCGCAGGAACAGCCGGTGGAGACTGTCGCAGATCCCGCCACGACTCAGCCCGAAGAGCCGGTGATACCCGAGCCACCCCTCGTCACCACCGGTACGATCACCGTCACCGGATTGCCGAACGGCGGCTTCGTGACCGCAAATGGCCAACGGCAATCGGACTCCACGTTCGAGTTGGATCCTGGTAGCTACGCGATCGTGATGTCGGCGCCCGGGTTCGACGCGGTCGAGACACAGTTGGAGGTCTCGGCGGGACTCCGGCTGGCCTTGAGGTTCCCGCGGTCGACCGTGGCGGTCAGGACCGGAACCGTGAGCGTCAGCGGTTTGCCGGAGGGCGGCGCAATCACAGTCGACGGTCGTCGGCAGCGGGGTACCTCGTTCGAGCTGGATCCTGGTAGCCACACGATACAGATGTCGGCACCGGGCTTCCACAGCTTCGAGACGGACCTGCAGGTGTCAGCCGGCACCGGGATATCACTCGAGTTCGCAGGTCAAGCCATGGTTGCCGCTGCCACGATCTCTCCGGCGCGTCCAGCTCTCGAGACCGGTGGCCAGGTAACGCTGCGAATTCGGCCCGTGGATGCCGACGGCAACGTGTTGTCCGGACGAGCAGCGCGCTGGGAATCGCAGGATCGGTCGATTGCCAGCGTGACGCAAGCAGGGCTGGTGACCGGAGTGGGCAGTGGAACCACGACCATTGCCGCGACCGTTGAAGGTCAGACGGCGCGGGCTCAAATCACGGTCACCCCTGCAGCAGTTGCCTCAGTCAGTGTGAATCCAAGGGCACCCAGCCTGGAGGTTGGTGGTACGGTGAGGCTCACGGCCGCAGTCTCGGATTCACGGGGTCAACCTCTGTCAAATCGTCCTGTGGCCTGGCAGTCGGGCAATCCGTCGGTCGCCACCGTCTCGGCTGAGGGCGTGGTGAGGGCGGTGGGACCGGGTTCCGCCAACATCGTGGCTCGAAGCGGCGGCCAGAGCGCCTCTGCAGCGATCACGGTGAAGGCAGCGGCAGCCCCAACCAGACCGACACTGCGGCAACCGACAGTTGCCGACCGCAAGCCGGCTGAGCCGACCAGAGACCTAACGTGGAGTCCCGACCGGCTGCTGTCGGCTCCCCTTCCCGATGGATGGTCGCAGGTGTCGAGCGCTGCCGGTGTTCTTGCGACCTACAGCCACCGCAGGCGGGGCACGATCCGCATCGTCGACCTGCGTGACAACCCGCTCGGCGACAGCCGCGAGGCCATGTTGGTGGCCCTGCGACAACGTCTCGAACGCTCTCTCTCGTCCATTAGGGAAGTCGAACGGCCGTTTCGGTTCGTGACCGACCGTGGTGACACTCTACTGGTGCGCCAACTGGTCGGCCTCACTGGCTCGGGCATCATGCAGACCCGACAGAGCGTGATCGTGGCCGCAAGCAGAAATCGGGCACGAGCGCTCGGTGTCCTGGGCACCTTTGAGTACATCGCGCGAGAAGAGGCCAAGCAGGACCTGCTGCAGATTCTCAAGTCCCTGAACTAGCTCCCACCGATCTACCGCCATACCGCCTTTCGGCGTTCCGCCATCTAAGGCTCCACCCCCAGCAGCTCAACATCGAAAACCAATGTCGCATTGCCAGGGATCGTAGGAGGCGCTCCGGCGGCCCCGTAGGCGAGGTTAGGTGGGATCACCAGCTTGCGGGTACCACCCACTAGCATCCCGGCGACTCCTTCGTCCCAACCTGGAATCACCCTTCCGATTCCAAGCACGAACTCGAACGGCTGTCCGCGATCCCGACTGGAATCGAACTTGGTGCCGTCCGGCAACCAGCCTTCGTAGTGCACGGTCACCGTCGCGCCCGCCACGGCCTCATCGCCCGCTCCTACCTGGATGTCCTGGTAGTATAGGCCCGAGGCCGTTTGCGTCATCGCGCTCAGGTCCACGTTCAACGTGGCCGCGAAGTCGTCGTTGGTGAGTGGGTCGGGTTGCACCACCGCATCCTCACCACACCCTGCGAGAGCTAAGAACAACGGTAGAACGAGCATTCGCCTCATGTTTCTCATCCCAGATTGGAGTGGTAGCGTTGGAAGGCGTCCGGCCTGCCCTATGGATCTGCCCGCGGCTCCGGCGACGCCAGCCAACAAAACTAGTGGGTTACGGGTCACAGCGCGCTGCCGCTGTCGTAGATTACGGTGTACGCCGAACATAGTTCCCTGCCCCGGTTGGAGCGGGGTTGGCCGCCCGGCACCTCTGGTAAGCAAAAAAAAGGAGTCGTCTATGAAGTTCCCTCACGACTGGGGCATGCTCGGAGCACCCCTCGCCATCCTGTTGCTCGGGTGGTCTGTCCCGTCAGCCAACGCACAACAGCTCGAGGTCGGACGCCTGACGAAGGCATCGACTTCAGACGATCAAACGGCATCCTTCACCTTTAACGCCGAAGCGGCGGGGATTCTCACTGTGGTGGCCCGCACTACGGGCGAGAGCGACATCGTCTTGGTGGTCACCGACCGGGATGGCCAGCCGCTTCCCAACGGTCGCTCGGATCAGGACATCGGCGGCAACACCGGAGCTGAGCAATTCGCCGTGACGATCCCCAGGGCCGGCGCGTACATGGTGCGGGTGGAACCATATGGCGGCAGTGCTTCCTTCCAGATCGGAGCGTCGTGGCTGAGCTTCCCCGATCTCGAGGTCCCGCCCGATCCCGACGGGTCGCCCAGCTCGGCTAAGGCCTTGCGCGTGGGACAGGAAGCAATGTCCGACGGACTGGACGGATCACAAGGCGACTACTGGGACTGGTTCGTCTTCACCGCGAGTCGCGCCGGCACATTGACAGTGACCACGCGGGCCGAGGAGGGAGACCTCGTATTGGAGGCCTTTTCAGCGGGCGAGTACAGCGAGGCAATCGAACGTTCAGATCAGGACCTCCAGGGCGTGTCCGGCAACGAAGCGCTCACACTGATCGTGGAAGAGGGCCAGAAGTTCTTTTTCAAAGTCGCTGCCTTCTCCGAAGGAGCCTCAATCCCCTACAGGATTCAGGTAGGGTTCATGCCTGAGTGAGGCCTCGAGTGGTGGGCGAACATGCAGAAGGGCCGCGCCTACGCGCGGCCCTTCTTCGTGATCTCGCGCTATTG